>NZ_JAXCID010000027.1:0-57210 GCF_035985125.1 Arthrobacter sp. CG_A4
ACTACTCAAACAGGAGCCACGCCTACTTAACCCGGTGACACGCCGATCTCCCACAGCCTTGACGCCGGACCCAGGCCGCTAACCGAACGGCATTGCACCTAACCCGAATACCCCGATGCGCTATCACTTATGGTCCTTAACCCTGCCCCAAAGGGACCACAAGTGATAGCGCATCCTTGGTCAGAGGAGGCGGCGTTCGGCGGCCCAGCGGGTGATTTCGTGCCGGCTGGAGAGCTGGAGTTTGCGCAGCACCGCCGAGACGTGGGTTTCGACCGTCTTGATCGAAATGAACAGCTCTTTCGCGACCTCCTTGTAGCTGTAGCCGCGGGCAATAAGCCGCATCACCTCGAGCTCACGGGCGGAGAGCCGGTCCAGTTCGTCGTCGGCGATGTCGGCGGGCGCGGTGCCGAACGCGTCCAGCACAAAGCCCGCCAGCCGGGGTGAAAAGACGGCGTCTCCGCCGGCCACGCGGCGCACTGCGCTGGAAATTTCCGCGCCGGAAATGGTCTTGGTGACATAGCCGCGGGCACCGGCCCGGATCACGGATACAACATCTTCGGCGGCGTCGGAGACGCTGAGGGCAAGGAACCGGGTGCTGCCCAGCAGCGGCACCGAACCGGCCAGCACCTCGCGCCCGCCGCCGCCGAGCCCGCCGGGCAGGTGCACGTCCAGCAGGACGACGTCGGGGCGCACGGCGGCGATGACCGCGATGGCCTCTTCGACCGTTCCGGCCTCCCCCGCGACGACGATGCTGGGATCGAGATCGGATTTCAGGCCTGACCGGAAGATGGCGTGGTCATCCACGATCACCACCCGGATCCCGGGGACCGGGCTCCCTGCTTCTGCGTGATTCACACTCTTGCCTCTCCGTTGTCGGCGCCGGCCGTGTTGGCGGCAGCGGTGGTATGGTCCGCGGCCAGCGGCAGCCGCAGGCGCACCTCCGTGCCGTCCGGGCCGCTGGTGATGGCCGCGGTTCCGCCGTGCCGGCTCATCCGGCCGATAATCGATTCGCGGACGCCGAACCGGTCCGGGGGGACGGTGTCTGGATCGAAGCCGGGGCCGCGGTCCTTGACGAATACCTCGGCGGCGTCGTCGGTGACTTCCAGGTACACGGACACCGCGCCTCCGCCGTG
Source organism: Arthrobacter sp. CG_A4 (assembly GCF_035985125.1). NCBI lineage: Bacteria > Bacillati > Actinomycetota > Actinomycetes > Micrococcales > Micrococcaceae > Arthrobacter > Arthrobacter sp. CG_A4. Next base: position 1,134 of record NZ_JAXCID010000027.1, read on the forward strand.
TCGGGCTGCATTCAGCATGGCCTCGCGGGCGGCCTGGACCAAGGTCTCGCCGCGGTCGGTCATGGCGCCGTCGCCCACGCTCACCACCTCGACAGCGTGGCCGAGCGAGTCCTCGACTTCCGCGGCCGCGGCCCTGATGCGTTCGGAGAGCTGGCCCGCGTCCTTGCCCGGGTCCCGGTACAGCCAGCCCCTCAGCTCGCGTTCCTGCGCGCGGGCCAGACGGACGACGTCGTGCTCGTTGCCGGCACGCCGCTGGATCAGGGCCAGGGTCTGGAGAACCGAGTCGTGCAGGTGGGCGGCAATCTCGGCCCGTTCGGTGGCGCGGACGCGGCCGGCGCGCTCGGTCTCCAGATCACGCCAGAACTTCAGCCCCCATGGGAGCAGCACCAGGGCCACGCCTCCCAGCACCGCCACGGAGGACAACAAGGCCAGCCAGGTCTGCTCCCAGGACCCCGAACCCGACACCATCACGAGCACGCCGGCCACCACCAGCGCCAGCCCTGCCGCCAGCCGGGCCCAGCCGCCGGCCTGATCGGCCTTGGTCTTGTCCACAAGCCCCGCCCGCCGGGTTTCGTCCAGTTGCATCCAGGCGATGGCGGCGCCGCCGAGGATCGCCGCCGCCGGGATGAGGGTGCCCAGTGGGATGTCGAATCCCAGCAACCGGGCGATCAGGATCCCGGCGGCCAGGAGCAGACCCGCGCCGAGCAGGATCTCCTTGCCGTACCTCACGCCGCTGACCCGGCTCCGCCAGGACTCCGTAGTGGCCGCCAGCTCCGGTGCGGCAGGCTGCTCCGGTGCAACCGGGCCTGGCCGGCCCGGGGCCCGCGGAGCTGGGGCCGGCGGCTGGGCCGCCGGGGTGGAGGGGGCTGGAAAGCCCGAATATGGTGCGCTCACTGCAGGGGCGATGGGCGACGCCGGCCGGCGGGCGTCGCGCTTGGCGCTTTCATCGGCGGTGGGGACCATAATCCAGAACCAGGCGTAAAGCACGACGCCGGCGCCGCCGGCGAGTGCAGCGACCACCATGGCGATCCGGACCATCCGGACCGGCCAGCCCAGATGATTGGCGAGGCCGGCGCAGACGCCGGCAATCACACGGTCGCCGCCGCGGACCAGCGGCGGGCGGGGTACGGCGGTTGTCATGGATCAATCCAAGCACGGATCAGGGTTCCCCGAACCGGTCTACGGCCCTAACCGGGGGCGACTCAGGGACAGGTCAGGGTAGTCCCCAGTAGAACGGAACCGCCACTGACGGCAGGATCGAAGTATGAATCCGCACACTCCGCACCCCGATGAAAGCAACGACCCCTCCGGCAGCCCGGCAGGACAGCCGGGTGGACAGACCGGTGGGCAATCCTTCGGCGAGCCGGCCGGACAGCAAGCTGGGCAGCCCAGCGACTCCGCTGGCGGCCCCTCACCCGAGGATCTGCCGCTGCACCGCGAGGCCCCGCCGCTCTACCCGCCCGGCGAGCCGGACGGACCCGGGGCTCCTCTGCCGCCGCCTTACTACGGACCCGCCCCTCCGCCTGCCGGGGCGCAGCCGCAGAACTTCTTCGACTGGCTCCGCAGCCACGGCATCTACCGCGGACGCGGGCGCTGGATCGGCGGCGTCGCGAGCGGCATCGCCCAGCGGCTCGGCGTCGATCCCCTGATTGTCCGCGGCATCCTGATTGTTCTGACGATCTTCGCGGGCGTCGGCGTACTCCTTTACGGCGTCGCCTGGGCGCTGCTGCCCGAACCCGACGGACGCATCCACGTCCAGGAAGCGGCCGCCGGCCGGTGGACCTCAGGAATGACCGGCGCCCTGATCACCACGATCATCGGTCTTCCCACCCTGGGCAGCGGCGTCTGGGGCTGGGACCGCTACGGCTTCGGCGGCTTCGTCTGGACCGTGTTCTGGGTAGGCGGCGCCATCTACCTCGCCTACTACCTGACCCAACGCAAGAAGACCCGGAACGGAACAGCCGCCATGTCCACCCCGGCGAGCCATGGCCAGACCAGCAGCACGCTGCCGGCTTATGGCGCGTCCGGGTATGACTATTCCACCGTGCCCGGCCCGGCGTGGGGCGCACCCCTGCCGTCCGGACCAATGCTCCCGCCAGGCGGCGCCTACCGTCCCGTCCCCGGCGGGGGTCCGGTACCGCCGGGTCCGGTGCCGCCGGCCAAAGCCCGCAACCTTGGCCCCGGCGCGCCCGCCGTGGCAGTCACGGCCGGACTCGCGCTTCTGGTGGGCGGCGGCATCAAGGCGCTCGACGCCGCCGGCGTAGCCAACCTCGGCGATTCAAGTAACGCCGTGGTCTGGGCGGGCGGGGCGGCCGTCCTGGGACTCGGGATTCTCGTCGCCGGGCTCAGGGGACGCACCTCGGGCATCCTCGGATTCTTCGCCGCGGTGGCCCTGATCATCGGAGGAATCTTCAATGTGGTCCCGAACGGCGACAGGTTCCGCTTCCAGAACGCTGACTGGTCTCCGGCCAGCATTGAGCAGGCCCGGGACGGGTTCGAGCTCACCGGCGGCACCGGGACGGCGGATCTGCGGACGTTGGCTCTCAACCCGCCGCTGGGCACCGACGTCGTGGTCCCCATCGACGCGACCGCCAGCAATCTCACGGTGCTCATCCCGGACACCGTTCCCGTACAGATCCAGGCGGACATGACAATGGGCAACCTCAACGAGGGCGGCCGGAGCCAGGGCGGGATGACGACCCGGCAAAGCGACTACAACACAGGCATGCCGGGGGCCAGGCTGATCCTCAAGATCTCCGGCACCGCCAGCAACGTGACCATCCAGGAAGGGAACTGACATGAGCAGCTTTGACGAAAAGAACACCAATGGCGCCGGCGAATCGACGGTCAGCGTGCCGGCCGCTCCCCTGCAGCCCGGGGACCCGGAACCGCGGGAGGACTCCCCGGCCCGCGTGGGAACCGTCGTCTGGGGGCTGATCGTGCTGGCCCTCGCCGCACTGATCATCATCTCCCGGCTCGGCCTGATCGCCTTGAACGGAACCTATGTGCTGATCGGCCTGATGATCGGCGCCGGGGCAGCACTCGTGATCGGCGGGCTCCTCTCGGCCCGCGGACGTGACAAAGAGTCGTCAACAAGGAAGTCTTGAACCATGGATAAATTCTTCAGCACCGTCAGGGGCCTCGGCCTGAAACGTGGTCCGCAACGCTGGTTGGGTGGTGTCTGCGGCGGCATCGCCGCCCGGCTGAACGTCGATGTGGCGTTCGTCCGGATCGCCTTCCTGCTCCTCTCCCTGCTCCCCGGACCCGCGTTTGTGGCCTACCTCGCGGCCTGGCTGCTCCTCCCGGACCAGCGGAACGCCATAGCCCTCCAGTCCTTCCTGGACAAGCGCTCCCCCCGGCTCTAAGGCCCGTCCGCGAAGCGCACCCGACGGGCCCGGCCCATCAGCAAAAACCAGGCGCCCCCGCCGCTCGGGCGGGGGCACCTGGTGCTGTAACCTTTTGTGTCCTTCCCCACATCCCCCATTAGACTCTTGGTGAGCTCAGAGTAGCGCTCTGCCTGTACCCCTTCGAACCAGGATTTGAGCCGAGTCATGAAAATTGGAATTCTCACCAGCGGCGGAGACTGCCCCGGGCTGAACGCCGTCATCCGCGGCTCCGTCCTCAAGGGCATCGCCGTCCACGGCCACGAATTCGTCGGGTTCCTGGACGGCTGGCGCGGCGTCGTCGAGGGCGACATCGTCGGGATCCCCCGCGCCATGGTCCGCGGCATCGCCAAGCAGGGCGGCACCATCCTCGGCACCTCCCGCACCAACCCGTTCGAAAACAACGGCGGCCCGGAGGTCATCAAGGCCAATATGGACCGGCTCGGCATCGACGCCATCATCGCGATCGGCGGCGAGGGCACCCTCGCCGCGGCCAAGCGCCTCACCGACGCCGGCCTCAGGATCGTCGGCGTCCCCAAGACGGTCGACAACGACCTCGACGCCACCGACTACACATTCGGATTCGACACCGCCGTGGAGATCGCCACCGAGGCAATCGACCGCCTGCGCACCACGGGAGAGTCCCACCACCGCTGCATGATCGCCGAGGTTATGGGCCGGCACGTGGGCTGGATCGCGCTGCACGCGGGCATGGCCTCCGGCGCGCACGCCATCCTGATTCCCGAGCAGAAAGCCTCGATGGACCAGATCGCGGAGTGGGTCCTCTCGGCCCGCGACCGGGGCCGCGCTCCCCTCGTCGTCGTGGCGGAAGGCTTCGTCCCCGACGGCAAGGAAACGCCGCACTCCGAACGCGGCCTGGACACCTTCGGCCGGCCCCGGCTTGGCGGCATCAGCGAACGGCTCGCCCCCGAGCTGGAGGCCATGACAGGCATCGAGACCCGCGCCACCGTCCTCGGCCACATCCAGCGCGGCGGGGTTCCGACGGCTTTCGACCGGGTGCTGGCCACCCGCCTCGGCATGGCCGCCATCGACTCCGTGGTCGAAGGGCGCTGGGGCACCATGGTGTCCCTCAACGGCACGGACATCGTCCATGTGGGGTTCGAGGCGGCCCTGGGCAACCTGAAGACCGTCCCGCAGCACCGCTACGACGAGGCCGCCGTCCTCTTCGGCTGAGCCGACGTCGAGTGCCCGGGCGCCCGGCCCGAGGGCCCAGCCGCCGCCGTCGGGTGCCCTGCAGGCGGGCGTGGGTAGGGTTGAGTCATGACTCTTGAGCCAGGTTCCGCCGACATCGTCCAGCTCGCGTGGGCCCGCCGCCTGGGGTTCGACGACGGCGCGTTTGCCGCCGCCGCGGGCGAACGCCTCACGCGGGCCGACGACGCGGCCCGTGCCGTCCAGTTTGTCCGCCTGTTCGGCAACTCCGCCCTGACGGGTCCGCAGTGGGCACTCGATGCCGCCGCCGGGCTGGCCGACGAGGAGCTCGCGCAGCATGTCACGCTGTTGACCATCACCCGCAGCCATGGCGGGCACGGGCTTGGCGGCGCCGCACTGTTCTTCGCTGACGATCTGCCCTTGCGGCAGCCGTCGGAGGAGTTGACCGTCTCGCACGGAAACCCGGAAGCGTTCCAGCTGGAAGCTGCCTGCCCACCGGATGACGTCAACGAAGTCGGTCTCTCGGAGCTCGAGCACCGCTTCACCATCATGCATGTGGACGACGGACGCCGGGCACCCGTCGCGTGCGCCGCCTACACCGAGTGGGAAGGCATCCTGGCGCACATGGGCGTGCTGGTCGCACCCGAGTGGCGGCGCCGCGGGGTCGGATCGCTGGCTGCCTCCATCGCGGCCCACGAAGCCCTCGCCTCCGGCCTGACCCTGCAGTGGCGTGCCGAAGTCAGCAACAAGGGCTCATTGGCCATCGCCCGGAGCCTCGGATTTACCGCCGGCGGCATCCAGACCAGCGTTCTGCTGGGCTAAACCGGCAGCCCCAGGGCGGGAGGCCGGGATCAGCTCGGGTAGACCCCGGTTTTCGCCCCGGCGCCCCCGGCGCCCCCGGTGGCGGCCGACGCCGCCGGCACCGGACCCGGAGCGCCCCAGCCCTGCACCGGCTGCGGCTTGGCGAAGAACAAGGCTACCGCGGCGCCCAGCAGGATAACCGCGGCGGGCAGCAGGATGGACTGGCCCATCGCCGTCGAGAAGCCCGCACGCAACGGCTCGGGCAGGGTGCCGCCGAACAGCATTGGACCGGCCCCTCCGGATCCCCCCGGAACCGCGGGGAGCTCCGCCGCGAGCCGGGCCTGGATCAGCACGGCGATCGCGGCGCTGCCGAGGACCGCCCCGATTTGCCGGGTGGTGTTGTAGACCCCGGCACCGGCGCCGGCCTGCCGGGGCTGCAGGTTCCGGGTGGCGGTTGTGCTCAGCGGCGCCCAGATACCGGCGTTGGCGAATCCCAGGACCGCACTCGGCAGCAGGAACAACCAGATTTGTGTGTCCGGGTGCATGAGGGCGGCATTCCAGAAAAGCGCCACTGACATGAGGACCAGACCGGTGGCGGTGATGAACTTCGGGTTGACCCGGTCGATGATCTTGCCCACCACGGGGGCGAGTCCTCCCGAGATCACCGCCATGGGCACCATCATGAGCGCGGATTGGGTAGGCGTCAGGCCGCGGACGATCTGGTAGTAGAAGATCAGCGGCAGGCTGAAGGCCGTCACCGTGAAGCCGACCGTGGTGATGCCGATGTTGGCGAGCGAGAAGTTGCGGTCCTTGAACAGGGACAGCGGCAGCAGGGGTTCGCCCTTATTGAACCGCTGCCACACCACAAAGATGGTAAGCACGGCAATCCCGGCGATGATAAGTCCCCAGACGGTGATGGGGCCGGTGATGGTGCCCCAGTTATAGGTCTCGCCTTCCTGGATGCCGAACACCAGCAGGAAGAGCCCGACGGCGCTGAGCAGCACGCCGGGGATGTCGAACTTGTGCGGGTGGGTACTGAGCGCGGGCACGTAACGCAGGGCCAGAATAAACCCGGCGATTCCCACCGGGACGTTGATGAAGAAGATCCATTCCCAGCCGAGTGTGTCGACGAGGACGCCGCCGAGGATCGGCCCGACGAGGGTGGCAACGCCGGCGGTGGCGCCCCAGATGCCCATGGCGGCGCCGCGCCGGTCCGGCGCGAAGATCCGGGTGATGACGGCCATGGTCTGGGGCGTCATCATGGCCGCGCCAAAGCCCTGGAGCACCCGGGCCGCAATAAGGGTCTGGACGTCGCCGGACAGCCCGCACCAAAGCGAGGCCAGGGTGAAGACCACGAGCCCCGACAGGTAAAGCCTCTTCGGGCCGAAGCGGTCTCCCAGCCGGCCGGTGATCAGCAACGGGACCGCGTAGGCCAGCAGATAGGCGCTGGTCACCCAGATCACCGAGTTGATGTCCGTGTCCAGGCCCTCCATGATCCTGGGGTTGGCCACCGAGACGATGGTGGTGTCGACCAGGATCATAAAGAATCCGATCACCAGGGACCAGAGTGCCGGCCACGGCCTTGCTACGTTTTCCATCCGGTTCCTTCGGGTACGCGTCTTGCCGTGGTTGTGGAGGTAAGAGTCAGCCGAGCAGGGCGAGGATATCCTTGCGCTCGAACATCCGGGCCGACGCCCGCGCGGAGGGGGTCCCGGCGTCGGGGTCGGCACCCGCCGCCACGAGCGCCTGCACCACCTCCGGATAGCCTTTGAAAACGGCGCCGGCGAGCGGTGTCTGGCCGCGGTCGTTGGCGGAATTGGCGTCACCGCCGTGCTGCAGGATCAGCCGGACCGTGCCGGCGTGGCCATGGTAGGCAGCGAGCATAAGCAGGGTGTCCCCGGCGTCGTTGGTCAGTGTGGCCGGCACGCCCGCGGCGAGGTAGCCGCCGAGGAGTTCGGAGTTCCCCTCCCGCGCCGCGTCGAAGAGCCGATGGGCCAGCGCCAGCGTCTCGTCATCCGGCGCTGTGCCCGGCGCTGTGCCGGGCGCTGTGCCGGGCGCTGCGACGTCGCCGGTCATCGCGGTCCCCGCAGGAACCCGGTCTGGCGCCCCACGACCTGGCCGGCGTCGGGGGCCACAATCACTTCCTGCGCTGCGGTGTACGGCTCCTCGCCGTCGAGCACGGTCAGGACTTGGTCCGGGGCGACGGACCGCTTGACGACGGCCAGGGCCACCGGGCCCATCTCGTAGTGCTGCGCCACGGAGGTCACGGCGCCCACCAGGCGGCCCCCGACGCGGACCTCGCTGCCGACGGCGGGCATCGTGTGCTGGGAGCCGTCGAGCTGGAGGAACACCAGCCGGCGCGGCGGGTGGCCCAGGTTATGGACGCGCGCCACGGTTTCCTGACCCTTGTAGCAGCCCTTGTTCAGGTGCACGGCCGTGCGGAGCAGGTCAAGTTCGTGCGGGATGGTCTTGTCGTCCGTCTCTGCGCCCCAGCGGGGCCGCCATGCAGCGATCCGCAGCGCCTCGGCAGCCCAGACGCCGGCCAGCGGCCGGTCGCCCACCGTGGCTTCGAGGTCTGCCGCCGGAACGAGGTATTCGAACCAGGGCCGTTCGATCCCCGGGTGGGACTCCTCGGCTACGACGGCGTAGGAGTAGCCGCCGGCGCCGACGTGCGGCCAGGGATCTTCCCAGACCTGCAGCGCGGACCATTCCGGAGTCCGCCGGGTGGAGCCGAGTACCGCCCAGTCATCCGTCACGTCACTGATTTCGACCCGGAGCATGAACTTCATCTTGTTCAGCCACTCGGCCAGCGGGGCGGCTTCGGCGGCCTCGACGATCAGCCAGGTGGTCCCGCCGTCGTCCACCACACCGGCGTCGAACTCGATCCGGCCCTGCACGCTCAGCAGGAGCAGCTCGGTGGACCGGCCCGGGACCAGATCGGTGAGCTGCTGGGAGGACAGGGTGTTGAGCCAGCTCAGCCGGTCCGGCCCGCTCACGGTAACCACACCGCGGTGGGACAGATCGACGACGGCGGTGCCGGCGGCCAGCGCCCGCTGCTCACGGAGCGGCTCGCCGTAGTGGGAGGCGACGCCGGCGTCAGCGCCGCCGGCGTCGACGGCGCCCGGGCGCAACAGCAGGGGGCTCTTGATACTCATATTGATGGGAACATCCTTTGGTCAGGCTGTATTCCGGTTTCGACGGGCACGGGCACCGCGGCGTTGTCCACCGGCGGCGTCAGCGAAATTCCGGATTTTCGAAGTCGAACCGGGTGCCGGCGTCCCAGGCCTCAGGCAGGTTGCCGTACGCGGGGATGCCGCCGGCGTCCTTGAGGATCCGGGCCAGGTGCAGCAGGTTCCAGGTCATGAAGGTGGTGTTGCGGTTGGTGAAATCGCTCTCCGGGCCGCCGGAGCCTTCGTCGAGGTAGCTGGGACCGGGACCGACGGCGCCGATCCAGCCGGCGTCGGCCTGCGGCGGGATGGTGAAGCCGACGTGCTGGAGGCTGTAGAGGACGTTCATGGCGCAGTGTTTGATGCCGTCCTCATTGCCGGTGACCAGGCAGCCGCCCACCTTCGGGTAGAACGCCCACTGGTCCTTGGCGTTGAGCTGGCCCGAATGCGCGTAAAGCCGTTCAACCAGCTTTTTGGTCTCGGAGGAATTGTCGCCCAGCCAGATGGGTCCGGCAATAATGACGATGTCGGCTGCCAGGACGGCGGGGTACAGGCTTGGCCATTCGTCAGTTTCCCAGCCGTGCTCGCGCATGTCCGGGTAGACGCCGCTGGCGATGTCGTGGTCCACCGTCCGGATGACGCGGGTGCCAACGCCCTGTTTCTCCATGATCCGGCGGCTGACGTCGATCAGCCCCTCGGTGTTCGAGGTCTCGGGCGACTTTTTGAGGGTGCCGTTGAAGAACACGGCTTTGAGGTCGCTGTAATCGGCTGGTTTGACAGCCTCAGTCGGTGTGGCATTCACAGTAGTGCTCCTTACGGTCGCTGCGGACAACGGACAACCATTGAGACTTCGACCCTGGCGGCGGGACGCTGCCGGCCGTGTCAGCTGACTCTGCTGAGCATGGCGGAGGCGTGGGCCTCCAGGCCGCCGCCCGGCGTCGTACTCTTACCGGCTGCAACGTCCCAGCGCCACAGCAGCTGCCCGTTCACGAGCCCGAAGATCCGGGTGGCCGCCGCGTACTCCTTGGAGTGGCTGCCGCGCATCACCATATCGGTGCTGAGCTGGATCTGCGGACCCTTGATCTGGCCGTAGTACAGCTCGGAGATTCCGCCGGGATGGGAAATTGAAACGGCGATGTCGAAACCGCCGTCGTTGTTGCGCAGGGCCTCCACCTCGTCGGCGCTCTTGAGCACAGGAACGATGTCGGCCGGCACCAGGCCGGGTCCGCCGTCCTCTTCGCGCTGCGTGCGTTCCAGGGCCCAGAACCCGGTCTCGACCGTCAGCGGCCGAAGCCTGGTCCCCTGGTCATCTGTCAGCCAGCTCTCGGCCCGGTACTGCAGGTACGGCAGACCGTTGTGGGTGAAGGAGACTCGCTGCACGAAGTGCTCGGAATCCTCTTCCCCGGCGCCCAGCCGGCCGCCGCCCTCCCACTCACCAATGAGCCAGGACAGCGGGACGATTTCTGGGGTCAGATCTGTGGGTATTTCAATCGGCACAGCAGCTACCTCTGGAAACGACGGGCGGAAAGTGTGGGGTCTTTACTTCTGGCCCTTGAAAAGGCGGTACACCACAAAGCCGGCGAACCAGGCCATGGAGAGGCTGGCGATGCCAAGCAGAACAAGGAAGAAGATTTCAAAGGCAAGTACGGACATGATGCCATCCTAACGCTTAGTAGATGAGGAGTTTGTCTATGAAGTAAGCCAAAGAACCGACGGCGGAGACCGGCCCCAGGCCCATGCCCAAAGCCGCCGCAAGGTTGAGCGATTCGCCGCGGAGGATCACCAGGCGGCGGAAGCTCACCAGCACGGCCCCCACCACAACGCCGACCAGCGCAGCCGGCAGGACGGCGATGTCGGAGAACACGAGCCCGGCGAGAGGCCCGGCCAGCCCGGCGCCGACGATCCCCAGCGGCGCCACTATCCGGTCCGGCCAGCGGATCAGGCCGGCCATCAGCGCGATCGCGGAGCTGATGGCGGCGACCAGCAGCATTTCCCGCACCCCGTTGAAGCGGGAGCAGGCGATCCAGCCCGCACCCAGGCAGGACAGCATCACTCCGGCGCTGGAGCCGAGCGTCGATTCGAGGCGCTGGGCCTGGCCGGTGCCGCGGATCAGCTGCATCACAAAGACCGCCATGACGCCGGCGGCCATAAAGCCCGGTGTCCAGTCCAGGAAGCCCGGGGCGGGAAGGTAGGTGGCGGCGACGGCGGAGCCGATGCCAGGCAGCGCGATCAGGGCGGCCAGCGTCTTCTTGGCCGGGATGCCGAGGAAGTGCGGCCAGCCGATGCCGACGCCGGCGGCCGTGAGCACTGCGACGGCCAGCAGAGCCTCAGGCGAGGAATAGGCGGCGCCGACAGTGGCCGCGAGCCCGGCCAGGCCGATGATTCCTATGCTCCACGACTTCACTGTGTACCCGCCATCAATCCGTACCTTCGCTCACTGCGGACCCCAATTCGACCTGATCAACCTCGGAGGGCTGCGGGCCCTGACGGATCAATCCTGCCCTATGTGACCGTTTTATGTCGCAAAAGATCCGGCTCCAGGTGACGGGACCGTGTCCGGAAAGGGGCCTTTGGGTATACTCGGCATCAGCTACAGACGCCCAAAGATGCGCGGACACCCCTTGGAGGAACCATGTCGCACATCCTGCTCCTGACGAACAGCACCGGCTCATCGGTGGATGTTCTGCCTGCTCTGGAACTGCTGAACCACCGGGTACACATTCTTCCGGCCGAGCCTACGGCTCTGCTGGACACCGATCCCTGCGACATTGTCCTGCTGGACGCCCGCAAGGACCTGGTTGGAGCCCGCTCCCTCACCCAGCTGCTCAAGGCCACCGGCCTGAGCGCCCCGCTCATGCTCATTCTCACCGAGGGCGGCATGGCGGCAGTCTCCTCGGCCTGGGCCGTCGATGACATCCTGCTCGAATCCGCAGGACCGGCCGAAGTCGAAGCCCGCATCCGGCTGGGGATGGCGCGCGCCGTCCCGGACAAGGACGATGCCCCGACGGAGATCCGGGCCGCCGGCGTCGTCATCGATGAGGCAAGCTACACGGCCCGCGTCAACGGCGCGGCACTGAACCTGACGTTCAAGGAATTTGAACTTCTAAAGTACCTCGCCCAGCACCCCGGACGCGTCTTCACCCGCCAGCAGCTGCTCACCGAAGTGTGGGGCTACGACTACTACGGCGGCACCCGAACCGTGGATGTCCACGTCCGGCGCCTGCGCGCGAAGCTCGGCGCGGATCATGAGAACCTGATCAGCACCGTGCGGAACGTCGGCTACCGCCTGACCCTGGTCCGCCACCCCGAGGGAGAGCTGGCCGAGGCCTAGGGCGTGTGTCTCAACGTGAGGTGCGCGTGTGGCCTCCCCGGCGATCCGCGTGCTCGCCATCGGAAGATGAGACAGGTTCAGCCCGGCCCACTACTGAGCCGGCACGCCGTCGAATGCGGAACCACCCGGCTCAAACGCCACGGACACAGCGAAAGCCCCGGACGATGGGTCCGGGGCTTTCGCCGTGTTCACTGCTGTATTTCTTTGGTGGAGGACATACGGGTCGAACGTATCGAGGCCACCCCAGTGGTGGATCCCCCTCGCCTCCGGCTCGGCAAGTCACTCGCAGGCCGGATGAGATAACGACTATACGTAACAGTTCCGGAAACAACAAAAGCGGCCCCGCCGCGGCGCCAGCGTATAGCCTTGCACCATGAGTCCTGCGCATCCGGAAAACTGGCCCGTACTCGCTGCCGTGGGAGCTGTGGATGAACAGCTGTGGAGGGACGTCTTGGCCCTCGTGACCGCCGCCGAGGAGTCCGACGGCAACCCGCCGCTGTCCGAGCAGACCCTGGTGACGCTCCGGGCGTCCGACGCCGGCGAACACACCGTGCTGACCCTCGCCCTCTACTCGCCCGATGACAAGTCCGACCCCGCCACAGCGCAGGATCTGGCGGGCGTCGCCGTCGTCGTCGGGGAACCGGACGGCACCGGGGTGCTGGAAATCGCCGTGCATCCCAGCTACCGCAACCAGGGTGCGGCGGACCGGCTTGTCGCAGAACTCCGGGACACCCGCGGTCTCGCCGGGCTTAGCGCCTGGTCCCATGGCAACCACGAGGCCGCCGCGGACCTGGCGGCCCGCTACGGCTACGGACCGGTCCGTGAACTGTGGAAGATGCGGCTCACCACCGCGGCGGCCGCCCCGTCCGACGTCGACCTGCCCGACGCCGCCCTCCCGGACGCTGCCCTGCCCGACGGCGTCAGCTTGCGCGCCTTCGTCCCGGGCCAGGACGAGGACGCCTGGCTCGCGGCGAACAGGGCGGCGTTCGCGCACCACCCGGAACAGGGCTCTATGACGCGCGCCGACCTCGACGCCAGGATGGCCGAGCCATGGTTTGATCCCGCCGGCTTCCTGCTGGCCGTGGACGCCTCGGGCCGGCTGCTCGGCTTCCACTGGACCAAGGTGCACCCCCGGCACGGCGGGCACCCGGCCATCGGCGAGGTCTACGTGGTGGGCGTTGCCCCGGAAGCGCAGGGAACCGGCCTGGGCAAGGCGCTCACCGTCGCCGGCATCAGGTACCTCCAGGACCTGGGCCTGCACGCGGTCATGCTGTACGTCGACGCGGACAACGTTCCGGCCGTGTCGCTGTACCGGAGGCTCGGCTTCGCCCGCTGGGATGTCGACGTTATGTACGCACCCCTGGAGCAGCGCTAATAAAGGCGCCGGACTTCAGCTCCGCACCGGCCGGAACCCGGACTCTGCGGAACGTGACCGGACGGCGAATGCTTGTATGGTTGAAACTAAATCGCGCCAGCATTAGGAGAGACCATGCAACCGGACGCCGCCCGGACCGCCACGTCTGACCCCGCAACCTCGGAGAAGAGAGCACTTCCGGTGCGTGCCCGTTTCGGCTCCTCCGAAGTGCCGGCCTCACGCGCCACCCAGGACCGGATCGACATCCCCGAGTTCGCCCCCAACCTGGAACCGGAGGGTGACATCAGCCCGGACCGCTTCCTGGACCGGGAGCTGAGCTGGCTCGCCTTCAACTCCCGCGTCCTGGAACTGGCCGAAGACCCGGATCTGCATCTGCTGGAGCGTGTCAGCTTCCTGTCCATCTTCGCGTCGAACCTGGACGAGTTCTTTATGGTCCGGGTGGCGGGGCTCAAACGCCGGATCGCGACCGGCCTCGCTGTGCCCTCCCCCGCCGGGCTGAGCCCCGTTCAGGTGCTGGAGCAGATCGGCGAGGAGGCCCGCCGGCTGCAGCAGCGGCACGCACAGGTCTACGCCGATCAGCTCCGGCCCGCGCTGGCCTACGAGCACATCCACCTCATGCACTGGGATGAGCTCGATTCCCAGGCCAAAGACCAGCTCAGCGCCATGTTCGCGGAGAAGGTCTTCCCCATCCTGACGCCGCTGGCCGTGGACCCCGCGCACCCCTTCCCCTACATCTCCGGGCTGTCCCTGAACCTGGCTGTGGTGGTCCGCAACCCGGTCAGCGACAAAGAGCTCTTCGCCCGCCTGAAGGTCCCGGACCAGCTCCCGCGCCTGATTTCCATCGACGGTCCCCGCGCCGGCTCCATTCCGGGACGGGTGGCCCGCTTCATCGCCCTCGAGGAAGTCATCGCGGTCCACCTGGACCAGCTGTTTGCCGGCATGGAAGTGCTGGAGCACCACACCTTCCGGGTGACCCGCAACGAAGATGTCGAGGTGGAAGAGGACGACGCCGAGAACCTGCTGCAGGCGCTGGAAAAGGAACTGCTGCGCCGCCGTTTCGGCCCTCCGGTCCGGCTCGAGGTCACCAATGACATCAATCCGAACATCCGGGCGCTGCTGATCCGCGAGCTCGGCGTCGAGGAATCCGAGGTCTACTCCGTCCCGGCGCCGCTGGACCTGCGCGGTCTCTCGGTCATCGCGGGGATCGACCGGGCGGACCTGCACTACCCAAAGCACGTCCCCCACACCTCCCGCTACCTCAATGAGTCGGAGACCTCCAAACCGGCCAACGTCTTTGCGGCCATGCGCCGCCGGGACATCCTCCTGCACCACCCCTACGATTCCTTCTCCACCTCGGTCCAGGCGTTCCTCGAGCAGGCCGCCTCGGATCCGAAGGTCCAGGCGATCAAGCAGACCCTGTACCGGACCTCCGGTGACTCCCCGATCGTCGATGCCCTGATCGACGCCGCCGAGGCAGGCAAACAGGTCCTGGCCCTCGTGGAGATCAAGGCCCGCTTCGATGAGCAGGCCAACATCTCGTGGGCCCGGAAACTCGAACAGGCCGGTGTCCACGTGGTCTACGGCATCGTGGGACTGAAGACCCACTGCAAGCTCTCCCTCGTGGTGCGCCAGGAAGTGGATGGCCTGCGCCGCTACTGCCACATCGGCACCGGCAACTACCACCCGCGAACGGCCCGCTACTACGAGGACCTTGGACTGCTGACAGCGAACGAGCAAGTGGGCGAGGACCTCTCCAAGCTCTTCAACCAGCTCTCCGGCTACGCCCCGAAGTCGACTTTCAAGCGGCTGCTGGTGGCACCCCGCTCCGTGCGGTCCGGTCTCATTGACCGGATCGAAACCGAAATCCGCAACGCCAAGGCGGGCCTCGCCGCGCGGGTCCAGATCAAGGTCAACTCGATCGTGGACGAGGCACTCATCGATTCCCTCTACCGGGCGTCCCAGGCCGGCGTCCCGGTGGATATCATCGTCCGCGGCATCTGCTCCCTGCGCCCCGGAATTCCCGGCCTCAGCGAGAACATCACGGTCCGCTCGGTTCTGGGCCGCTTCCTGGAGCACTCCCGCGTCTTCGCGTTCGCCAACGGCGGGGATCCGGTGGTGTACATCGGCTCGGCCGACATGATGCACCGGAACTTGGACCGCCGCGTGGAGGCCCTGGTCCAGCTCACCAGCGGGGACGACACGACGTACGTCATGGACCTGCTGCGCCGCTACATGGATCCGGCCACGGCGAGCTGGCATTTGGACAACGGCGGGGAATGGACCCGCCACCATCTGGCGGAGGACGGCCGGAACCTGGCGGACATCCAGTCCTGGCTGCTGGCGTCGCGCTCGCGCCAACGCTCCACCGGCCTGCGGTAGTGGCTCTGGCATTGAGTAGCGATACCCCGATCGCCGACCAGACGGACCATTCCGGCGAGGAGATTGCCGTGACGGCGGCGGGCGCCCTGCCATGGCGTCTGACGTCGAACCCGGGCGACAAAGGCCAGCTCGAGGTCCTGCTGATCCACCGCCCGCGGTACGACGACTGGTCCTGGCCCAAGGGCAAGATCGACCCCGGCGAGACGGTTCCCGAATGTGCCATCCGCGAGGTGGAGGAAGAAATCGGGCTGAAGGCCACACTGGGGATCCCGCTGCCGTCAATTCAGTACCGCGTACAGGCCGGGTTGAAGGTGGTCCACTACTGGGCGGTCGACGTCGACGGCGCTTCGCTGGTGCCCGACGGCAAAGAGGTGGACAGCGTCATGTGGTGTCCGCCGGAGAAGGCCGCCCGGCTGCTGAGCAACCCGAGCGACGTCGGCCCGCTGGAGCAGCTGGCGGCGGCCCATGCCCGCGGCGAACTGGACACCTGGCCGCTGGTGATCGTACGGCATGCCAAAGCCAAGCCGCGTTCCTCGTGGACCAAGGCCGAAGGGGACCGCCCGCTGGCCGCCACCGGGATGCGGCAGGCGCAGGCGGTGGGGCGGCTCCTGCAGGTCTGGAAACCCCTGCGCCTCGTCTCGAGCCCGTGGCGCCGGTGTGTGGCCACGATCGCCCCATATGCCAAAGCATCCGGGGCCAAGGTCAAGCTCAATGACGCCCTCACCGAGAACCGGCACGGCCGGCATCCGCACAAGACGGCGGCCGCCGTCGAGGGCCTGTTCGACAAGCAGCGGGCCGTGGCGCTCTGCACCCACCGCCCGGCCCTGCCCACCGTGTTTGCCCAGCTCGGAAAGCACATGGGCGCCCGGCTGCGTGCACTGCTGCCGGACGCCGATCCGTTTCTGGCCCCCGGCGAGCTCGTGGTGTGCCATGTGGCGCGCGGCAGCAAGAACAAGGTGGTCGCGGTGGAGCGGTTCAGGCCCTTCGACGACTGACCGCCTTAACACTGGGCGGGGCTCCCGGATAGCTCAGTAGACTGTGACGGTGAGCATCCCTACGCCCTATGAAGACCTGCTGCGCGATGTCCTGGAACACGGCACGCACAAATCGGACCGTACCGGGACGGGCACGCTCAGCGTGTTCGGCCGACAACTGCGCTTCGACCTGGCAACGAGTTTCCCCCTGATCACCACCAAGCGCGTGCACTTCAAGTCCGTCGCCGTGGAACTGCTCTGGTTCCTCCGCGGGGAGACGAACGTAAAGTGGATGCAGGACCAGGGCGTGACCATCTGGAACGAATGGGCCGACGCCGACGGCGAACTCGGCCCGGTCTACGGCGTCCAGTGGCGCTCCTGGCCCACGCCCGACGGCGGCCACATCGACCAGATCGCAGAACTGGTGGAGAACCTCAAAACCAACCCGGACTCACGCCGACACATCGTCTCCGCCTGGAATGTGGCCGAACTCACGGACATGGCCCTGCCCCCATGCCACGCGTTCTTCCAGTTTTATGTGGCCGACGGAAAGCTCTCCTGCCAGCTCTATCAGCGCTCGGCGGACACGTTCCTGGGTGTGCCGTTCAACATCGCCTCCTACGCCCTGCTGACCTGCATGATCGCCCAGCAGACCGGCCTGGAACCCGGCGAATTCGTCTGGACCGGCGGCGATGTGCATATCTATGACAACCACATGGACCAGGTCCTCAAACAATTGACCCGTGAGCCCTACGACTACCCGCGGCTGGTGATCACCCGTAAACCGCAGTCCATCCTCGACTACACCCTCGATGACTTTGACGTGGTGGGATACCGGCACCACCCGACGATTAAGGCCCCGATAGCCGTATGAGCAACGACAAGATGCAGGGCGCACGGCCCGCCGACTTTGCCGGCACGCTGGCTGCCCTCACCGGGCTCGGCGTCGTCTGGGCCCAGACCAGCACCGGGGTCATCGGCAAGGACGGCGGCATGCCGTGGCGCCTCCCGGAGGACATGGCGCACTTCACCCGTCTCACCACCGGCCACCCGGTGATCATGGGCCGGAAGACCTGGGAATCGTTCCCGGACAAATACCGCCCGCTGCCCGGGCGGACGAACATCGTCATCACCCGGCAGGAGGGCTGGGGCGGCACACCGGGGGCGGAAGGCGCCGTCGCGGTCAAGTCCCTCGACGACGCGTTGCTGGAATCCGCGTTCGCGCCGGGCAACAACATGGTCTGGATCATCGGCGGCGGCACCATCTTTGGCCGGTCCATGGACCTCGCCGACGTCGCCGTCATCACCACAATCGACACCACCACGGAAGGCGACACCTTCGCCCCGGAACTCGGCTACGACTGGACAGCGGAATCAGCCCTGCCGCCCGACGGCTGGCAGACCGCCGACAACGGCACCCGTTACCGCATCAATGTGTGGCGCCGGACGGAGGGCTGAGGGATGTTAAAGAAGCCGGAAACCCTTTTTGTCCTCGGCTATATGCTGCTTCCGCTGCTGGCACTGCTCTCGGCGATTGTGGGACTGACCATGATCCTGGGTGACAGCAGGATCGTCGGGGCAGTCGTTCTCGTGGTGGTCACCCAGGTGTTCGTCTTCGGGGCGGTATTTGCGCTGCGGAAGCGCAAACACGCGCTGCTTTCGGAGCATAAGGGCGAGTAACGGCTGCCGCCGTGGCCGGGCGGGCCCGAATGGGGAGATCACCCCATCGCGGGATTCGGCCATTCCGGCTACATTGGAGCCGGTTAGATACCAATGCCGGAAGACATCAGGTCCCGGCTGGTGCACGGCGGGGCTGGTGCACGGAGAGGGGGAGCCGAAATGGCAGGAAACTTGTGGGGCGGCGACGTCACCCAACTGCGCACGCTCGCGCAGCAGTTTGGTAAGACGTCCGAGACGCTGCTGCAGCAGTCGACCACACTCACGTCGGCCATCAACAACAGCTCCTCCTGGAAGGGTGCCGACGGCGCCCGCTTCACGTCTGAATGGAACGGAAGCCACCGCGCGCTTATCCAGAAGACGGCCCGGGCACTCAAGGAAGAGTCCAAGCGGCTGCTGACGCACGCGGACCAGCAGGAGAAGGCCAGCGCCGCCGGGGGGCCTGGGACCACCGGATCCGGCGGAGGGCCGGGAACCATCGGCGGGGCCCGAAACGGCGCAGGCGGCTGGGCGCTGCTCGGCGGAGCGCTGGTGGGCGGAGCCGGCGGGCTCAAAGCCGCCATGGGCGTGCAAAAGCTCATCAAGGCGCCCCTGACCCTGGCCAAGAACACCGGCCAGCTGGGCTGGGTGCTGAACAACCAGCGCGCGGACTTTGTCAGGTCATTCGCGCAGGGAAAGCACCGGATCGGCGGTCCCGGATTCGCCCCGCACCGGCTGATCAGCAACCCGGCCCTTGCCAACCTGCTCAAAGGCTCCGCAGCAGCGAACCGCGGCCTCGCCGCGATCGACAAGGCCTCGGATATCGCGTCCCTGAGGAACCTCAACCAGTACATCGGGCCGCTGGCCAGGTTCGGGCCGCTGCTGGAGGAGAAACCCTGGCTCGGAGCCGGCACCAAGCTTGAGTGGCTCGGCAAATCCGGGCTCGCCCGCGGTCTCGGCTGGGCCGGCGTCGGTTTCAGCGCGGTCGACTCCGTGCGGAGTTTCGCCGATGGCGATGTCAAAGGCGGTATGGCCAGCGCAGGCAAGGGACTCCTCGCGGTCGGCTCCTTCCTGCCGCCGCCCGCGGGCACCGTCTGCCAGGTCGCCAGCGTGGGGATTGCAATCTACGAGAATTGGGACACCATCTCCAGCGTCGGGAAGAACATCGGGGAGGGTATCGTCAACGCGGTGCAGGACCCCGGCGAGTTCGTCAGTGACGCGGCAGATACCGCCAAAGATGCAGGCAAATCCGTGGCGAAGTTCTTCGGCTTCGGGGACTAGGAGACCACAATGACTGTCGAGAACGAGACGATGCAGAACGAGACTATGCAGAACGAGACAACGCAGGAGCCGCGGCTCGGCGTCGACGTGATCGGCTTTGGCGTGGGCGAATTCGCTTACCTGCTCAACGTGTTCGAGGGTCCCTGCCGGGACCGTTCGGTCGGCGTCTTCCGCGCCGCGGACATGGTGGACGATGTCACGCTGTCCACGGCCGGAGCATCGTCCCTGATGGCGCGGGACATGGCCAGCATCGATGATGACGGTGACCTGGGCGTGAAGGGGGTGGCCGCGGCCGTCGCCACGGCCCTCGGCACGGCAACCCGGTGGACCGAAGTATCCCTGCTCACCGGGGACACCATGGACAACGTGGTGCTGATCGAGGCTCCCGGCGTGGCCCTCATGCTGCAGCCGCGGCTGCTGGGAACCTGGTTCGTCTTCGCCCAGGACCCCGCTATCAGCTCCGCCGAAGCCACGCTCCGCCTGGTGCGCCGGCACGTAGAACAGCATGCCGGCGGCTCCGCCTACCTCGTCGTCAAGACCCTCGACGCCGAACAGCACCTGCTTGTCCGCCGCGAGGCAAGCTCGTGGACTACGGGCATTCCGGATTTCGCGGCCGATGAGGTCACGGAAACCGAAGGCCTGGACGACGGCGGGCTGCTGCGCGCCATTGAGGACATCCGTGGCCAGGCGTAGTTCGGATGTGCCCCAGGAACCGGGCTACCCGCACGCCCAGCCCGGGAAAGACGGTCCCATCCAGCGCCGGGCCGGGAACGGCGACCTGATTGCCTATACCGCCGAGGAGTACGGAGTCAGGAAGGACCGCGGCCACGGGCTGGTCAAACCCGTCGGCTCCTCCGGCGGCCTGCTCTTCCTGGCCATCCTTGCCTCGCTCTTCGCCGGCGGCGTTGCCTACGGCCTGGCCCGCATCGCGGTTGACGGCACCTGGGAGATGCTGGGCGACATCTGGTGGACTATCCCAGTGGGAATCCTGGTGCCGCTGGTCGCGTGGACCAGCTTCGCCAAGGAGCGCCGGGCCGGGAAACTGCGCAGGACGCGCAACCTCCCGAGGCCCGTCGAGTAACGGGGCGGCCGGTTGTAGCGCCGTGGTGGCGTAACCGGCTGCGCCACTGCGCCGGCGAAGTCTAAACTGGCCCAATGACTACAGCAGCTACTCCGTCCGTCGGACTGGTCGGTTGGCGTGGCATGGTCGGTTCCGTCCTGATGCAGCGCATGCAGGACGAGGGCGACTTCGCCACCATCAACCCGGTATTTTTCTCCACCTCGAATGCCGGAGGTGCCGCCCCGGCCCTTGCCGGTCCAGCCGTTGGCGACGCCGGCCGGCTCGAGGACGCGTTCGACGTCGAGACCCTGGCCAAGCTGCCGATCATCGTCACGGCGCAGGGCGGGGACTACACCAAGCTGGTCCACGGCGAACTGCGCAGCCGCGGCTGGGACGGCCTCTGGATCGATGCCGCCTCCACACTGCGGATGAACGACGACTCAATCATCGTCCTGGACCCGATCAACCGTGACGTGATCGATGCCGGCCTCGCCGGCGGTGTGAAGGACTACATCGGCGGCAACTGCACGGTCTCGTGCATGCTGATGGGCCTCGGCGGGCTGTTCAAGAACGGCCTCGTCGAGTGGGGCACCTCAATGACCTACCAGGCGGCCTCCGGTGGGGGCGCCCGGCACATGCGTGAGCTCCTGAGCCAGTTCGGCACGCTCAACGCCGAGGTCAGCACCGAACTGGACGACCCGGCGTCGGCCATCCTCGAGATCGACCGCAAGGTCCTGGCGCACCAGCGCACCGGCATCGATGCTTCGCAGTTCGGGGTGCCGCTGGCCGGCTCCCTGATCCCGTGGATCGACGCGGACCTCGGCAACGGCCAGTCCAGGGAAGAGTGGAAGGCCGGGGCGGAGACGAACAAGATCCTGGGCACCGCCGGCGATGACCACATCATCATGGACGGCCTGTGCATCCGGATCGGCGCCATGCGCTCGCACTCACAGGCCTTGACACTGAAGCTTCGGGAGGACCTCTCCGTCGCCGAGATCGAGGGGCTCCTCGGCGCTGACAACCAGTGGGCCAAGGTGGTGCCCAACACGAAGGAGGCCTCAATGGCAGACCTCACCCCGGTGGCGGCGTCCGGCACCCTGGACATCCCGGTGGGCCGCATCCGGAAGCTGGAGATGGGCCCGCAGTACATCAGCGCCTTCACGGTCGGAGATCAGCTGCTGTGGGGCGCGGCCGAGCCGCTGCGGCGTATGCTCAACATCGCCACCGGCGCACTCTAGGGACGTTCACCCGCCGCACGTCAGGGTCCCAAGAATCGCCGGTACTTCGCGGCCTGCAGCTCAAAGGACTTTTGAGCCGCAGGCCGCAGACCGTTGACGGCGTCGAAGGGCTGGGGCACGACGACGGCGCCCCGGCCGGTCGCGGAGCGCGCCCAGGTGCCGATCACCCCGCCGCCGGCCACAATGGTCTTCATGAACACGCCGTTGCCGCCCGGCACGATCCTGTTCGCATGCTCCGGCGGCACTACCAGGGACCGGTCGGTGTAGCCCAGCAGGAACTCATCAAAGCCCGGCAGCGCGAGCACCGTCCGCGCGCCGGGGACACCGCCGTCGAGCAGCGCCGCCGTCTCCGGGGAGAGCCAGTAGCTGGTCCCGTCAAACTCAAGTTCCACCAGTTGTCCCTTGACCTCGGCCAGCGCCGCCCGGACCTCTGTGAGCGGGATACCCGCCCACCAGGAGAAGTCACGCTCGGTGGCGGGACCGTGGCTGCGCAGGTACCGCAGCAGCCACTCCGCAATGCCCTCGGCCCGGTCCAGGGTGCGCGAGTCTTTGATCCAGTCGTCAAAGGCCATGACGAGCTGTTGGTTGCCGGCCAGCGGACCCTGCACCAGCCATCCCCGCTGGCAGAGGATCCCCAGCAGGTGGATGCCGCGCTGGCCGGCGCTGGACTGCCCGGACCGTTCGAAGGCCCGGAACAGCTCCGCGCGGCTGGCGGCTGATCCGCCGGCGACCAGCTGCAGCGCGGCGTCGGCCGCGGCGCCGACGTCGGCCGCGGAAATTTCGAGCTCCCGGTGACGTCCGGCCATACCCCGGAGCAGCCGATCGGCGGTAATGCCCAGGATCCATTTCAGGTCCTCGGGGGCAAGCAGGTGCAGCGTGCCGCGCATCGGCCAGGACCGGACAATTTCGCCCCGGTCAAGCGCCGACCGGACATCTCCGATACGGGAGCCCGGGACCCGCTGCCCGACGGCCCAGAGGGCTGCCTGTAGATCCTGGCCCTGCATCGCCGTCATCCACCGGACGGCGTCCGCGGCGCTGTTGAAGCCCGGCCCCACCAGGCCCTGCGACGCCAGCCGGAGCCGGCCGATGATGCCCTTGCTGAGCCGGGAGTTAACCGCTGCTGCCATGGACACATCCTAGGGCCGGGGACCGTCATTCCCCGCCCGGCCCGGCTCCGGCCCATGCCGTTCCCAGCCGCCGTCCAGCAGAGCTGCCTACCCTTGATGGATGACCATGAGTGAGATGTGGCCGCGGCTGCGGCCCCTGAGCAGGAGGCTGGCTGTGCTGGGCTGGGCCGCCAGCGCCGCCGGTATGGCAGCCGGCCTGGCCGTCGCGATCGCCAGCGGCACCCGGCTCTCCCCCATGATGAGCACCCTGCAGCTGACGGCCGGGGTGTGCATGGCGGTGTCCGTCACCAGTTTTGTCACGGCCGCCACGCTGCAGCCCCGCGCCGGGACACCGCACGAGGCCCGGCAGCGCGACCGGGAACTCCGTTTTGATTCCCCCGCGGACTTTCCCGCCACGGTGCAGAGTTTCCTGCTCGGTTCCCTCGCGCTGCTCGCCGGGGCCGTCGCCTTCGCCTGCGCCGGGTTGCTGCTCCGGAGCGGGCCCAGCGCCCAGTCCGTGGCTTTCTGCCAGGTCTTCCTGCTGGGCGCCGCGGCGTCCGGCTTCACCTTTATGCTCTTCAGCAAGGTCGGCCCGCCCGAGACCGCCCCGCCCGGCAGCAGCGACTGACTCCGCCGCCGGCGGCTCGTAGCCGGGACCCCGACTTCCCTGGAGCCCGACTTCCTAGAGCTCGACGCCGATCAGTAGCGGTTCCCGGTGCAGTTCAATCCCGAAGCGTTCGACGACGCCGCGGCGTACCTCGCGTGCGATCGCCAGCATGTCCGCGGTGCTGGCACCACCGCGGTTGGTGATGGCCAGGGTGTGCTTGGTCGACAGGGATGCCCGGCCGCCGGAGATACTGTCCTGCCCGAGTCCGAAGCCCTTGCCGTAGCCGGCCTGGTCGATCAGCCAGGCCGCCGAGAGCTTGGTCATCCCCTCCGCGCCACCCGGATAGCGCGGGGCGTCCGCCGGCAGCTGCGCGGCCACATCGGCTGGCACAATCGGGTTCGTGAAGAAAGAACCGGTGGAGTAGGTGTCCCGGTCTGCCGCATCCCAGACCATGCCCTTGGACGCCCGAAGTCGCAGCACCTCCCGGCGGACCTCGTTCGCGTAGGCCCGCTGCCCGGTATCGACGCCGAGTACCCGGGCGAGTTCTGCATAGCGGATCGGGGAGCTCATCCGGCCCAGCGGCAACTGGAACTCGACGGTGAGCACCACATAGCGCGGGGATCCGTGGACCGTGGTCTGTTTCAGCAGGGAGTCGCGGTAGCCGAACTTCAGCTCCGAGTTGGTGAACGTCTTCACGGCCGTGCGCTCCCGGTCCCAGGTCCGCACCGCGGCGATGGTCTGGGAGACCTCCGAGCCGTACGCACCGACGTTTTGGACCGGGGTGGCGCCGGTAGCGCCCGGGATGCCGGACAGCGCCTCGATGCCGGACCAGGCGTGCCGCACGGCGTGTTCGACCAGGGCGTCCCAGTTATGGCCGGCCTGGACGACGACCGCCACGCCGCCGCAGGAGTCCTCCGAGTTGACGGTGAACCCCTCGGAGGCGATTTTCAGCACCGTGCCGGGGAACCCGTCGTCGGACACCAGCAGGTTGGAGCCGCCGCCGATGATGAGCAGCGGCTCGCCGGCGGCGTCGGCCGAGCGGACGGCGTCGATGATTTCGGTCTCGGTGCGGGCTTCGATGAAAGTGCCGGCGGGGCCGCCGACGGCAGCCGTGGTCAAGTCAGAAAGCAGAATCTGGGTCACCCGACCAGCCTAACGGGGATGAGCCGGTTCCGTGGCCCGCCCGCCAGGGCTACGCCGGGCCGGCCTTCCGCGCCACCGGGGACAGCAGGAAACTGACCACAAGCATCACGATGACGGCCAGCAGCGAGTGCAGGATTCCCACGTGTTCCGCCAGCAGGCCCAGCAGCGGCGGCCCGCAAAGGAACGCGCCGTAGCCGATCGTGGAAACCACGGAAACGCGGGCGGCTGCCTTGACGGGGTCGTCGGCGGCGGCGGACATGCCCACCGGGAAGCCCAGCGAGGCGCCCAGCCCCCACACGGCCAGGCCCACGTAAGCCAGCCACGGCACCGGCGCAACGACGAACAGGCCGAGGCCGAGCACGGCCAGCGCGGCGCACCAGCGCATCACCGGGACGCGGCCGAAGCGATCCAGGACCAGGGTTCCGGCGAAGCGGCCCACCGTCATGAAGGTGACGAAGAGGCCGTACCCGGCGGCTCCCGCGGCGTCGGACTGGCCGTAGCCGTCGGCGAGCGCCAGCGCCACCCAGTCCGCCGCCGCCCCTTCGGCGAGGGCAAGCCCCAGCACCAGGACGCCGAGCAGCAGGGTCCGGCGGTCCCGCCAGGCCTGCGCGATCCGGCGTTTGTTGTCCAGTGGCTCCCCGGGGCTGGCGGCGGCGGTGATGATGGCCAGCGGGCCGGTGGAGGGATCCTCGAAGGTGTCCGGTGCAGCAGGCCTGGCGTTCTGTGGGACCTCCACCGCAGTTATGTCAGCCAGGAACCACCCCGCGGCGGTCGCTACGGTGAAGGCCACGAGGATCCCCACGGCGGCGAGATGCCAGAAGACCGGAACATTCGCGCCGGCGGCCCATGCCCCGGCCCCTGCGCCTGCGACGGTGCCCAGGCTGAAGGCTCCGTGCAGCCGCGGCATGATGTGCCGGCGCACAGCCCGTTCCACTGCGGCGCCCTCGACGTTGGAGGCCGTGTTCCAACTGGCCGTGCCCAGACCAATGACGATGAGTCCCGCGGCCACGACCAGCGGGTTGACCAGTACCGAGGTGCCGAACCCGGCGAGAACCAGACCGGCGCCGACCATGATGCTGCCGATCCGGATGGTCTGCTTGGATCCAAAGCGCAGCACGATCAGGCCGGAGGCGGACACGGAGATGAAGGAAGCAAACGACAGGCTGAGCAGCAGCAGGCCGATGTTCCCCGGTGTGAGTTCGAGGCCGTCCCGGATGGCCGGTAGCCGGGACACCCAGCTGGCGAAGGCGACGCCACTCATCGCGTAGGCCGCGACGACGGCGTTGCGCCAGCGGGTGGTCTCTGCAGCCGTTGCAGTGTCTGTCTTCACTGCAGCGACAGGCGGGTTCAGGCCAGCCTGACGACGGCCTGGGCCTTCACCAGAACCTTCTGGCCGGCCGAGACGACCGTGAGGTCGACGCGCGCGGTGCCGGCCCCGGCGTCGAGCGCCCCGATGGCGCCGCTGACCTCGATCACGGCACCGGCGTCGGGCGTCCCGGTGGTGTCGGCCACCGGGACGGGCTTGGTGAAGCGGGTCTGGAAGTCGACGACGGCGGCGGGGTCGCCTGCCCAGTCGGTCACGAGCTGGACCACTGCGCCCATGGTGAACATGCCGTGGGCGATGACCCCCGGCAGCCCGACGCCGGTAGCGAATGAGCCGTTCCAGTGGATCGGGTTGAAGTCGCCCGAAGCGCCGGCGTACCTGACCAGGTCCGTG
The DNA here is from genome assembly GCF_035985125.1 of Arthrobacter sp. CG_A4. Lineage (NCBI taxonomy): Bacteria > Bacillati > Actinomycetota > Actinomycetes > Micrococcales > Micrococcaceae > Arthrobacter > Arthrobacter sp. CG_A4. The sequence continues at coordinate 27,522 of NZ_JAXCID010000027.1, forward strand.
CGGGTGACGTCGATGCTGCGGCTGCCGATGTCCTGGCCGACCGTGAGTTCCGAGAATGTGGGTGTCATGTCTACTGCCCCTCTCCGCGGACCAGAATGGACGAGGTGGCGGTGGCCACGGCCTCGCGGGATTCGACGCCGGAACCGTCGGGGGCGCCGCGGGAACCGTCGCCGGCGTCGTCGCGGGCACCGTCGCCAGCGTCGTCGCGGGCCAGGGCGAAGATTTCCGAGCGGGTGGTGATCATTGCGCCGCCGCCCATGGCGCGGACGCCGTCGACGTGCAGTTCGGCCACCAGCCGGTCGCCGGCGATGATGGGCCGGTGGTGGCTGAAGCGCTGGTCTGCGTGGACCACGCGGGAAAAGTCGATGCCGGAGTCCGGGTCTTCGATCAGCTGGGCGTCGGCCCGCTGCGCGACGATGATCGCGAAGGTGGGCGGGGCCACCAGGTCGCGGTGGCCCAGGGCCGCTGCCGCGCCGACCTCGAAGTGGGCGGGGTGGGTGGCTTTGACGGCGCGCGCGAACTCGCGGATCTTCTCGCGGCCGACGTCGTACACCTCTGCGGCAGGGTAGCTTCTGCCCTGCAGATCCGGATTGATAGTCATGGTTCCAGCCTAGCGGGCCTGCGCGCAGCTCATCTGTTGTGACACCCCGCCGGCCACCGCGGTATGATGAAAACATCAACTCATCAATTCATGCGGACTCTTTCCAGCCCGCAGCGCAGAAAGGGAGCGGACCAGCCGTGATTTCAACAGCACAGAGCCCCTTGTATGAGATCAAAGCCAACCTGTTCAAGGCTCTTGCCCACCCGGCCCGAATCAGGGTGCTGGAACTCCTGGCCGCGGCCCCGGAGAACTCGGCGCCGGTCAGCTACCTGCTGGCAGAGACGGGCCTTGAAGCCTCGCACCTGTCCCAGCACCTGGCCACGCTCCGCCGGCACGGGGTAGTCACGTCGGTGCGGACAGCAAACGCGGTGACCTATCGGCTGGCGCATCCGATGATTTCGGGGCTGCTCTCCATCGCCAGGACCTTCCTATTGGACAGCCTGGCCGGCTCCAACGAACAGCTTCGGCTGGCGCAGGAGTTGCCGGGCGGACACCTCGCAGTCCGCGTCGGCGGCGCCGCTTCCCCGGCCGAAGGACCAGCCACCTCCCCCACAAAAGGATCGGCAATATGAGCATTCCGCCAGAGCCCCGCATCGCCGGCAGATCCACCGGGGAAGACCCCCGCACACTGCAGCCCCGCGGGGTGCAGCCCGTCCAGGGCCGGCGGTTTTTGCTGCGGACCTTCCTGCCGTCCCGCCGCGACTACGACGGACTTCGCTCAGCCTGGCGGGCTGACCTGGTGGCTGGCATCACGGTCGGCATTGTGGCCCTGCCGCTGGCCCTCGCCTTCGGCGTCAGCTCCGGCGTAGGCGCCGAGGCCGGACTCATCACCGCGGTGGTGGCCGGCCTCGTGGCCGCCATTATGGGCGGTTCCCATGTCCAGGTCTCCGGCCCGACGGGCGCCATGGTGGTGGTGCTGGCCCCGGTGGTGGCACTCCACGGCGTCGGCAGCATCGCCCTGGTCTCGCTGATGGCCGGCGTGCTGGTAATCCTCCTTGGCCTCAGCGGGCTGGGCCGGGCCGTGGCGTTCATCCCCTGGCCGGTGGTGGAGGGTTTCACCCTCGGCATCGCCCTGATCATTTTCCTCCAGCAGGTGCCCATGGCCACCGGCACCGAGGGGATCCCCGGCCACAACACCCTGCTGGCCGCCATCGAGAGTGCCTCCCGCGCATCGTCGCCCACCGTATTGCAGACGCTCGCCGTCGTCGTGGGGGTCGCTGCCATGATGTACCTGCTGCCGAAGCTGCACAAGTCCCTGCCCGCGAGCCTGATCGCGGTGCTGCTGGCCACCGTCGCCGCCGAGCTGCTCCGGCTCGACATCCCCAGGATCGGCGCCCTGCCGCATTCCCTGCCCGCGCCGTCGATGCCCTCCCTCGATCCGGGTGCGCTGGGCGGGCTGCTCATGCCCGCGGTGTCCATCGCGACACTTGCCGCCATAGAATCCCTGCTCTCAGCCCGGGTGGCCGCCGGCATGGTGGGTCCGGACGGCAGGCCCTCCGGAGCCTACAGCCCGGACCGGGAGCTCACCGGGCAGGGACTGGCGTCCGTCGCGGCAGGATTCTTCGGGGGGATGCCTGCAACCGGCGCCATCGCCCGGACCGCCGTCAACGTCCGCTCCGGCGCCAAGACACGGCTCTCCGCGATCGTCCACGCGCTGGTGCTGCTCGCCATCATCTACCTCGCAGCCGGGCTCGTCGGGAAGATCCCGCTGGCGGTCCTGGCCGGCATCCTGATGGTGACGGCAACCCGCATGGTTTCACAGCGCACGGTCACCGCCATCATGCGCTCCACCCGCGCCGACGCCTTCGTCTTTGTACTGACTGCCATTATCACCGTGGCCTTCGACCTGATCGTCGCAATCGAAATCGGGTTTGTCGCCGCTGCCGTCTTCACGCTGCGGAAGTTCGCCTCCCTGAGCGGGGTCCGGCGCGAGGAGATTCCCGGGACACCCGTCTCCGGGGACGGACATATCGCCATCCTCAGGCTGGACGGGGCCATGTTCTTCGGCGCCGCGGAACGCGTGCTGCAGGAAATCAGCCAGGTCAGGGACATCCAGGTCGCCATCATCCGGCTCTCGCAGGTCAGAATGCTTGATGCCACCGGGGCCCACACCCTGGTGGAAGTCATCTCGGCGCTGGAGCTGCGCGGCATCACGGTCCTGCTCAAGGGTGTCCAGCCGCAGCACCTGGACCTTGTGACGAACGTCGGGGTGATCCGCTCACTGCGGCATCACAAGCACCTGTTCTCATCCCTGCCCGACGCCGTGGAGCATGCCCGCAGCCATGTCCGGCGGAACGCCGAGGCTAGCGCTTGAGGTTTTTCCGGATGGTCTGGCCGCGCACCACAATCCCGGCGATGTGCAGGACCAGGCCCAGGCCGATGACCGGCAGCGAGGCTACGCTGAGGGCCTGGTTGCCCGTGGAGTTACCCACCAGATTGAGGACGATGCCGGCGGCAATCAGGGCCATGGCACTGAAAACCAGCACCTTGTATGTGGTTGGCGCGGAGTCCCAGAATTCTTTCAGCACCGGGCCAGTCTATCGGGGCGCACCGGAAACGCTGCGAGGCGCAATCTTCCTGGCGACGCTCAAAATACCTGGCGACACGGTAATACGGGGCGCGTCCGGTATTTCGCGCGTCGCCAGGAAATTCAGGCCTCGAATGCCGGAAGACCCCGCGGACCCTATAACAGGGAGCGGTCACGGGGTCCCCTCTGCTTCGGGTGGCGGCTACAGGGCCGGCTGCACGCCAAACGCTACCGCGAGCTTCATGATCTTCTCGGCGCGGCCCAGGCGGGGCAGATCCGAGCCGTCCCGGATGACGCGGCCGCTGGCCTCGAAGTCGGCCATGAAGTCCGTGGCCCAGGCGACGTCGGACGGCGTCGGGCTGATGACCTCGTTGATGACGTTGGTCTGGTCGATGGCGAGGCACAGCTTGCCTGTCATGCCCATCATCACGGTGATGCCGGTCTGCTCGCGCAGGATCGGGTGGTTGGTGCCCACCGTGGGTCCGTCGATGGGGCCCGGCAGGTTGCCCACCCGGCTGGCGACGACGAGCTTGGCGCGCGGGTAGGCCATGGCCTCGGCGGTGGCCGCCATGCCGGTGTCGCGGCGGAAGTCGCCGGAGCCGAAGGCCAGCCGGAACGCACCCTGGGCCCTGGCGATGTGGTTGGCCTCCTCGATGCCGACGGCGGACTCGACGAGCGGTATGACCGGAGTCTTGCCGTCCATCCGGTGGAAGCTTTCGGTGACCTGGTCCGCGGACTCGGTCTTGGCCAGCATGACGCCCAGCAGCCCCGGGGTGCCGCGGAGGCCGGCGAGGTCGTCGGCCCAGAACGGGCTCGTGGCGTCGTTGATCCGCACCCAGGCGTTGCCGCCGGCGGCCAGCCACTCGACCACGTTCGCACGGGCGGCGTCCTTCTGCGAAGGATCCACGGCATCCTCGATATCCAGGATGATGGCGTCGGCACGGGAGACGGAGGACTGATCGAACAGCTCACGTTTCGTCGCATTGACCAGGAGCCAGGAGCGGGCGATTTCAGCCGGAACGTTGCGTTGAGGCCGGACGATCCCGGCAGTGGTGGTAGAGGTCATGTATCTACGCTAGCCGTTCCGGGGCGACTCCCGCTAAGCGATCCTTCCCTCAGGGCGACCATTACGACCAAAATCACGTCCCGCCCCAACTGGCTGGCAGTTAAGGCCGTTTTGGACGTCCAAAACGGCCCCTGCTGCCAGCCAGTTGGGCGGGGCACAACGGAGTCCTGCTACGGGATGTTGCTGCCGCGGGCCGTAACCCAGAGCCGGTACCACTCGGCCCGGGTCATGGCCGCGGCGACATCCGCGGCGCCGGCACAGGCCCGGATGCGGTCCGGGTTGGCGGTGCCGATCACGGGAGCGATCCCGGCCGGGTGCTTGATCAGCCAACCCAGCAGGACCGCCTCGCCGGTTGTGTTCTTTTCCGCGGCCAGCTCGGCGACAAGCGCGGCGGTGGCCTCCTCCGCGTCGCTGGGCGTCGCGGCCGGCGCCCCCGTGTACAGCCCGCGGGCCAGTGCGCCGTAGGCCTGCAAAGTGATCCCGTGCCGGACGCAGTGCTCCACGGTGCCGTGCGGGAAGCTGTAGTCCGTAGCGTCGGCGTGGTTGACAAGCACGGTGCTTTCCAGCCAGGCCCGCTTTGACAGGCCCATTTCCAGCTGATTGGCGACCACCGGGGTCTCCAGCCGGTCCTGCAGCGCCTCAATCTGCGCACCCGACATATTGGACACGCCCAGGGCCCGCACCTTGCCTTCCGCCATCAATTGCCCGACGGCGGCCGCCACCTCCGCGGGGTCCATCAACGGATCCGGGCGGTGCAGCAGCAGCACGTCGACATAGTCCGTGCGCAGCCGCTCCAGGCTTTCGTTGACCCGGGCCAGGATGGCGTCCCGGCTCAGGTCGTAGTGCGTGTCCAGCCCCTGTTCATTGAGCCGGATGCCGCATTTGGTCTGCAGCCGGACCTTGTTGCGCAGGCCCGGGATGTTCGCCAGGACCTCGCCGAATACCGCCTCGGCCTTGCCGCTGCGGTAGATGTCCGCATGGTCGAACAGGGTGATGCCGGCGTCGAGGGCCGCATCGACGGCGGCAGCCGCCTCATCCACCTGTGCGGACGAGAACGGTTCCGCCGACCAGCTGCCGCCGAGGCCCATGCAGCCGTAGATCAGCTCCTGGCCGGGCCGGCCGTTGTGCGGCCCGGCCTTGGAAACCGAGGGACTCACCGCAGCCAGACGGTGGTGTTGCCCGGCAGCAGCTTCCCGTCGAGCGGCCCGCTGCTGACAAGCACGTCGCCGGCGGGGAGTTCCACCGGTATGTCGCCGAAATTGGTGACCGTCTGCCAGCCGCCCGGCCGGCTGAAGTGCAGGACGTCGTCGCTGCCGGATTCCAGCCAGTCCAGTTCCTCCGAGGTCTGCAGTTCGCGGCGCAGCTTGAGTGCCTTGCGGTAGAGCTCCAGGGTGGAGCCCTCCACCCCGTCCTCGGCCGCAACGGCGTAGCGGCTGAACCAAGCCGGCTGCGGCAGGTGGGCGCCGCCGTCGCCGAAGCCAAACGAGGAGCCTTCGGGAGTCCAGGGCAGTGGCACGCGGCAACCGTCACGGCCGATTTCGACGCCTTTGTTCCGGAAGAAGGTGGGGTCCTGCCGCTGCGCGTCGGGGATCTCGGCGACTTCCTGCAGCCCCAGCTCCTCACCCTGGTACAGGTACGCCGAGCCGGGAAGTGCCAGCATCAGCAGGGTGGCGGCGCGGGCACGGCGCAGGCCGAGTTCGACGTCGAGCTCCTCCGCCGGGGCGCCGGCAAGCAGCCAGCCTTTGCCGTCCTGGCCCTTGGCATGCCGGCCGCCGCCCTTGGGCAGGCCATACCGGGTGGCATGCCGGACGACGTCGTGGTTGGAGAAGACCCAGGTGGACGACGCACCGGACTGCGTGGCCTCGGCCAGGTTCCGGGTGATGATCTCGTGGAAATCCTCGGCGTCGAAGTCGGCCTGCAGGAGGTCGAAGTTGAACGCCTGGCCCAGGCCCTCCGGGCTCGCGTAGCGGCCGCGGCGGCTGGCGTGGACCCAGGCCTCGGCAACGGCGGTGCGCGGCGGGTTGTACTCATTGAATACCTCGCGCCACTCGACGTAGATCTCGTGAACCTCGTCGCGGTCCCAGAACGGGTGCGAACCGTCGTCGTGCCCGTCAGCGCCAGTGCCTGCGGGATTCAGCTCCACCCTGGACAGCAGCGGTTCGGTGAGGTCCTTGGTCAGCGCGTGTGCCACGTCGACGCGGAAGCCGTCCACACCGCGGTCGGACCAGAAGCGGAGGGTCTTGAGGAAGTCGTCGCGGATTTCGCGGTTGGACCAGTTCAGGTCCGGCTGCTCCTTGGCGAAGATGTGCATGTACCACTGGCCGGGGGTGCCGTCAGGTTCGGTGATGCGTTCCCAGGCCGGGCCGCCGAAGACCGATTCCCAGTCCGAGGGCGGAATCTCGCCGTTTTTGCCCGTGCCGTCGCGGAAGATGTAGCGTTCACGCGCGTCGGAGCCGCGGGGCGATGCGAGGGCTTCCTGGAACCAGATGTGGCGGTTGGAGGAATGGTTCGGCACGATGTCCGCGATCAGCTTGATGCCGGCGGCGTGGAGGGCTGCGGACATCTCATCAAAGTCATCCAGGGTGCCCAGCTTGGGGTCCACATCGCGGTAGTCGTCGACGTCGTAACCGCCGTCGGCGAGAGCCGAGGGGTAAAACGGACTCAGCCAGACGGCGTCGATCCCGAGGCCCACCAGGTACGGGACCTTCGCGGTAATGCCCTTGATGTCGCCGAGGCCGTCACCGTTGGAATCGGCGAAGCTGCGCGGGTAGATCTGGTAAACGGACGCCTGGCGCCACCAGTTGGGGTCGGCGGCGAGGTCGGAACCGGACAGGGTTGCCAGCGTGGCGGTATTGGGCAAGGGATGATCCTTCGGAGCTCGGAACGGTTTCTGTTATTTTGGATACAAGTATTTTAGATACAAGCTAAATATATTGCCTGAACAATTATGGGTCCGGATCCGGAAGAGGTCAAGATTTGAAGCCGACGGCGGGCGCGGCCACACCCCGGCTGCTGCGCCGGGTGAACGCCCAGGCAGTGCTGGGCTTCATCCGGAGCACCGACGTGGCCACCGGAACCGGGCTGATGGCGCATACCGGGCTCACCCGCGCGTCGGTCATCGCCGTCTGTGAGGACCTCATCCGGCGGGGCTGGATCCGCGAATTGGAGGCCCGGGACGAGGAACGGCCCGGCAACCCGCGGAAGGGCCGCCCGGCGCGGCGCTTCGAACTCAATTCCCGGGCCGGGTTTGTCCTCGGGATCGATATCGGCGCCGCAACCACCACCGCGGCCGTCGCGGACCTGCGCGGGAGCGTCCTCGGGCGGTCCAGCGAGAGCTTCCGGGCCGCCGACATCCCCGCCGCGGAGCGCATCGACGTCGTGGACCGGGTCTGCCGGCAGGCCCTTGAAGCCGCCGGGACCGATGCCCGCCAGGTGCTCGCGGCCGGGGCAGGCATTGCGGCCCCGGTGGACCGGGACGGCAACGTGCTGGTGACCCAGCACTTTTGGGGCCTGTTCGACGTCGGGCTCCGCGCCGCCCTGAAGGAGTTGCACGGCTGGACGGTGCTGCTGGAGAACGACGCGAACCTCGCCGCACTCGGCGAACGCTGGCGGGGTTCCGGCGCCGGGGTGGACGACCTTGTTGTGCTGCTGGCCGGCGAACGGCTGGGCGCCGGGGTACTGGAGTCCGGCCGGCTGCTGCACGGCCGCAGCGGCGCCGCCGGCGAAATGGGTTACCTGGACATGGTCGAGGGTGTCGGCTCGAGCGACGGCATTGCGAGCCTGGCCCGGCAATGGTCCGCGGCCGGCGGCGGCGCGGCCGGCGGCACGGTGAGTGCTCGTCGCGTGTTTGCGGACGCCGCCGCCGGCGATCCGGCGGCGCTGGCGATCCTGGACCGGATCTCGGAGCGGATGGCGCGCGTCATCGCCACGGTGGCGAGCTTCATCAACCCCGAGCAGGTGGTGATCGGCGGCGCCGTGGCGGAATCCGCGGGCGTGCTGCTGCCCGGCATTACCGCCCTGCTCCCCCGCTTCACCGCAACCCCGCCGCGTGTGACGGTCTCCCCGTTGGGCGACGCAATCGTCACTATGGGCGCCATCCGGCACGCCCTGGACTACGTCGAGGCGAACGCCCTGGAGCTGGAACTGCGGGGATAGGACCAGCACTTTTTGAGGGTGACACAGGCTTTGCTCAAGATTCGGCAACGATTCGCTACCTAAGCCGCAAGATTGCTGCAGCATGCCGAGTCTGGCGGCGTACCCTCCATAGACTGACCTCACTTCCCGGTCTCCCCCCGCCGCCACGCTGAGGTTTCAGTGTGGCGGCGGACTCATGAAAGACAAAAAGTGAATTCAATACGGAAGACGACAGCGCTTCTGACGGCGTTTGTTGTTACTCTCGCCTCGCTCACCGCCGTGACGCTCTCGCCTGCCTTGGCTGATCCGGCGTCGACCCCCACCACGACCTCGTCACCTGTGGCGACGCCGACGCCGACGGCCGCTGTCTCCCCCGATGCCATAGCCTCGCCCACACCAGCACCTTCTCAACCGGCAACCATGGCTCCCCATGAAGTGGCCGAGTCGCAGGCCTTGGTAACTCCGGAGCCTTTGTTCACCGAAGTCGTTGGGGGCAGTCGCCCCACGTCCAGCTCCTCCGTGGAGAGCACGTCGGCACACGGGAAAAAAGGGGCTGCACCACACGAAGCAACCACCGAGGCTTTTTCCCTTGCTCGCGGTGGCAATATCAAGGTGAAGCTGGTGATGGTCCAGCTGGCGGACAGGAAAGCGGCCATCTCAGAATCGGCCGCTAGGGCGGCAGTCAACACCAGCAGTGACTATTGGAGCGCCATATCCAACGGCAGACTGCTGATGAGCGTCACCGAGGTCGAAAACAGGACCAGCAGAGCGACGTCGACCCAGAGCTATTCCTCGATGATGAACACCATCGCCGGAGAAATCGGCTGGGTCCCCAGCGCCTACACGGCACTCGTGGTGTTCGTTTCCGCACCCACACTCTCGGACGGGGCGTATGGGGCGGGCTGGAGCTACAACGGAACCAGCGGACGCGTCCTTATGCCGCTCCCGGCGACGCTGACCAGGAGCGTCCTGACCCACGAATTCGGGCACGTCCTGGGTCTGATGCACGCGAACAGGCTTCGCTGCACAAATGGAGCCGTGGACACGGCCAGCAACGCAGACGGGTCATTCGCCAACGGTTCGTGCAGCACCGAAGAATACAAGGACAATCTCGACCTGATGGGTGTTTCACAGCCTAGCCAGCCGGTGGTGAGCTCCCCCATTTATGAGTTTGGCGGATTCGGCTCAGGCAACGAGGTTAGGAACCTGGGGAAGGTAGCCGGGAAGAACTCCTATCAGTTGAATGCCTGGGGAAGCGCGGACGACAACCGCGCCATCAGGTTCGCGGATCCCGTCAGCGGAGAGACGTACTATCTCGAACTTCGTCTTCCGGTGGGTAACGATGCGGCAACGGCCGTCGGCGGCAACCGCGGAGTCAAAGTCGTCCAAGCATACGGCGCGGGTTCCATCGCCCTGCAGCCCAGCACCACCACGTTCAACGGCTACTTCAGCTATAACCAGGCATGGCAGCCCGGACAGACTTTCAAGACCCACGCAGGGACCAAGGTCACCATCGACTGGATCTCGAATTCGGCTGCAGGCATCACGATTGATGCATTGCCGCCGGCCAAGCCGGTTCTGGTCGCCCCCGGCGATTTCAACGGCGACGGAATCGCAGACCTCATTCAGCGCAAGGCCAACGGCGAGCTCTGGCTCTACCCGGGCGACGGCACCGGCAAGTCCCGGATGGGCCAACGAATTGGGACCGGCTGGGAAGTCTTCACCAGTATCCTCGGCACTGGCGACTTCAACGGTGACGGCAGGAACGACCTGGTGGCCAGGAGGTTCGATGGCTCCCTCTGGTTCTATGCTGGCACCGGCCGGATTTCCAGCGCCAGCGAGGGATATCTCAGCGGGGTGAAAATCGGCGACTACGGCTGGGACGCCTTCGACGTGCTGCTGGGCGTCCGTGACTTTGACGGCGACGGCAAGCCGGACATCCTGGCCCGTCGCCCTGACGGTGTATTGATGCTGTACCCGGGCATGGGCACGGGCCGCCCGGGGACACCCCGCAATATCGACTACGGCTGGGAAGTCTTCGACCAGCTGATCCCGATTCAGGATTTCAACGGCGACGGAACCAATGACCTCGCCGCGCGGCGTCCTGACGGCTCTCTCTGGCTGTACTCGAACTCCGGTCCGGCGAAGCTCATCAGTCCCCAGCAGATTGGAACGGGCTGGGGCATCTATACCACCATCATGGGCGCCGGCGACGCCAACGGGGACCGTACCGCTGACTTTGTGGCAAGCCAGGCCGACGGCAGCGTCTTTTTCTTTGCCGGGACCGCTATGAGGGACCAGGGCTACACTGGTGCCCGGAAAATCGGCGACTTCGGCTGGGAGGCCTTCGACTCCCTGACGGCCGCTGAAGACCTTAATGGAGACAAGATCGCGGATCTGCTGGCGCGCAAGCCGGACGGAAGCCTCTGGTTTTACCCTGGCAACGGACACGGCGCCTACGGAACGGCACGCAAGATTGGCGACTACGGCTGGGAGGCCTTCAACTCCTTGATCGGCATCCGTGACTTCACCGGTGACGGCAAGAATGACCTGTTGGCCCGCAAGCCCGACGGCTCCCTCTGGCTGTACCCCGGCACCGGGCGCGTGGACGCCACGAGCTCAGGTTTCTCGGCCCCGAAGCGAATCGGAGACTACGGCTGGGATGTCTTCACCGCTCTGACGGGAACCGGAGATTTCAATGGGGATGGCAAGAACGACCTGCTGGCAAGGCGGGCTGACGGCTCCCTCTGGCTTTACGGTGGCACGGGCACCGTCAGCGGCAGCAACGTCGGCTACACCGGGGCCGTGAAGATCGGCGACTACGGCTGGGAAGCTTTTGACCAGCTGGCCGGGACCGGGGACTTCAACGCGGACGGCAAGAACGACATTATCGCCAGGACGTTAGATGGCATGCTCTGGATGTACCCGGGGGACGGAAGAGGAAATCTCACCACCCCCCGCAGGATCGGAACAGGCTGGAACGTTTTTGACACGGTCCTGGGAGCCGGAAAGCTGAACGCCGACGGTTTCCCCGACCTGGTTGCCCGGCAGCCGAATGGTTCGCTCTGGGCCTACTCGGGGACCGGCATGCAGCCGAACGAGGGTTACATCGCCCGTACCTTCGCCGCTTCGGTGTCGTAGGCAGGAGAGCTGATCTTCAAGGCGCCCAAGCGAGACAGAAAAGGGGCCGGTCCGTCTACGACCGGCCCTTTCCTGTCTTCCCTCCGTCATCACACGGGCGGGCTCATCCGGAATAATCATGGTGCGCAGGTCCAGCCGCCGAGGCACCCTGCCTGCCACCTCTGGGTCCATATCGGGCTCGTTGCGGGCCGCCACGACTTCCTGGCGGGCAGCGTCGAGGGCAATTTACTGCGCAGCGACCACCAGGTCTCGCTTGGTTCACTAGCTCGTTACTCTTCACCGCCGCAATAGCCGACCGCTGTGGGACCGCCGCCAGTAGCAGCGCGCAGGCCGCCAGCGTTTTCAGGCCGCGCATTCCGCACTACCTGCGAATCGGGACTTCCCACGTCAGCGGCACATCAGACACGCCCTAGCCCAGCGCCGCCAGGGCACCCGCGAGCGGCAACGTGCCGTCCCGGAACTCGATGGTCCGGCCGGCGAGCGAGGGGAGACCAAGCACGGCTGCGGCAACCAGGGCCACGTTGTCCCGTGCTGTTCCCTGGGCCTCTGCCGCGTCGGCGGGGTCAACGTCGATCAGTCCGTTGCCGGGTCCGTCGGTGAGCGTTCCGGGGCCCAGGATGGTCCAGTTCAGGGCGGTGCCGCGCAGGTAGGAGTCCGCGGCCGCCTTGGCCTCGGCGTAGGCGAAGAAGCTGTCATCCTTGGGGACCCCGTGGTCCGGCCCGGCCCCGAGGTAGGAGACCATGATGTAGCGTCCGACGCCGGCCTCGGCCGCAGCGTCCATCGAACGGACGGCGGCGTCACGGTCCACCGCGTAGGTCCGCTCCGGGCTGCCGCCGCCGCCGGCACCGGCGGACCACACGACGGCGTCGTGGTTCCGCAGCGCCTCGGCGATCTCCGCCGTCGTCGAATGTTCAACGTCCAGCAGGGCCGGCGTGGCGCCGGTGGCGGCGACGTCGGACTGGTGGTCCGGATTGCGGACAAAGGATGTCACGTCCTGCCCTTCTGCTGCGAGGATGCGGGAAAGTTCCAGAGCCACTTTGCCGTGGCCACCGATGATTGCGATTCGAGTCATAACACCATTCTGTCCCAAAACCTCGGCCCGCGCCCGTTGCGCTATCACTTTTGGTTGCTTTCGGGCGGCCGGAGCCACTCCAAGTGACAGGGTAAACGGGTGAAACAAAAGAACCCCGCAGGCTGGCCTGCGGGGTCTTATCTGGTAGCGGTGGGGAGGCTCGATCTCCCGACCTCACGATTATGAGTCGTGCGCTCTAACCAACTGAGCTACACCGCCACAAATGAGGAAAACCCGTGCTAAGCCGGTCAAAAAACCGCCTTGACACAGGCCCTCATTCAGAGCCCCCCACCGGAATCGATCCGGTGACCTCGTTCTTACCAAGAACGCGCTCTACCACTGAGCTAGGGGGGCAACGAGTAAATACTTTACCGGAAGATTCCGCTCCCAACAAATCGGCGCCGGGAGGGCTTACGAAGGCCCCGAATCCGGCGGAAACCCGGGCTTCCGGGGTGTCCAGAAAGCACAGGCCGATGCCCGGCCTGGGCCCTGCGGGAGCCCCTGGGCCACGGATGTGACCAAAGGAACTCACACAAGATCGGGCCGGCTTAGGAGCCGGCCCGATCTCAGGGTGATTCAGTGCCTAGCAGCGGTGGTTACCACTTGTTGCGGGGCTTGAAGCCGCCTTCGGTGCGGGGCTTGCGGGCCGCGTCGGTACCGACGCCGCGCTCGGCACGGTCGCTGAACGAGCGTCCGCCGCGGTCGGCGGAGGACCGCTCGCCGTCGGGCTTGCGGAACTCGCGCTTGAAGCCACCATTGCCCTTGAAGTTCCCGCCGCCGCCCGAGTATCCACCACGGTCGCTGCCGCCGGAGAACCCGCCGCGGTCGCCGCCGCGGCTGCCGCCCTGGTAGCCGCCCCGGTCGCTTGCGGGCGAACGGCCGTTGTCCAGCTCGAGGTGGATCAGCTCGCCGCCGATCCGGGTGCGGGACAGAGCCTTCAGCTGGTCGGCGCTCAGGTCCGCAGGGAGCTCCACGAGGGAGTGGTCCGCACGAATGTCGATGCCGCCGATCTGGGCCGAGGAAATGCCGCCTTCGTTGGCAATGGCGCCAACGATGGAACCCGGCATAACGCGCTGACGGCGTCCGACGGCGATCCGGTAGGTGGCGTTGCCCTCGGTCAGCGAGCGGGTGGGACCGCGTGAGCCGAAGCCATCCTTAGCCCGCTCGCGCTTCTGGAACTCAGGAGCCGCAGGCAGTTCCTTGACCAGGAGCGGCTGACCGCCCTGGGCCATAACGGCCAGTGCGGCAGCGATCTCCGAGGCGGGGACGTTGTGCTCTTCCTCGTAGGAGGAGATGAGGTCGCGGAACGCCGCAACATCCTCGGACGCAAGCGTCTCGGTGATCTTTTCGGCGAACTTGCCCAGGCGCAGCGTGTTGACCGATTCCGCGGTGGGCAGGTGCATCTGCTCCACCGGCTGGCGGGTCGCCTTCTCAATGGAGCGCAGCAGGTACTTCTCCCGCGGCGTCATGAACAGGATCGCGTCACCGGACCGGCCTGCACGGCCGGTGCGGCCGATGCGGTGGACGTAGGACTCGGTGTCGTGCGGAATGTCGTAGTTGACCACGTGGCTGACGCGCTCAACGTCAAGGCCGCGGGCCGCGACGTCGGTAGCGACCAGGATGTCGATCTTTCCGTCGCGCAGCGCCTCGACCGTGCGCTCACGCTGCTGCTGCGGGATGTCGCCATTGATGGCGGCAGCCTGGAAGCCGCGGGAGCGCAGCTTGTCGGCCAGATCCTCGGTGGCCATCTTGGTCCGCACGAAAGCGATAACGCCCTCGAACTCTTCGACCTCGAGGATGCGGGTCAGTGCATCGAGCTTGTGCGGGCCCATGACCTGCAGGTAGCGCTGGCGGGTGTTGGCGCCGGTGGTGGTCTTGGACTTGACCTGCACCTCGGCCGGGTTGTTCAGGTACTGCTTGGACAGCCGGCGGATCTGGCTCGGCATCGTGGCGGAGAACAGTGCAACCTGGCGGCCCTCGGGGGTCTGCTGGAAGATCTGCTCAACGTCTTCGGCGAAGCCCATGCGCAGCATCTCGTCAGCCTCATCCAGCACCAGGTACTGGAGTTCGGACAGGTCGAGGGAGCCTTTGGCGATGTGGTCGATCACTCGCCCGGGGGTACCGACAACAACCTGGGCGCCGCGGCGCAGTCCGGCGAGCTGCGGGCCGTAGGCCGAGCCGCCGTACACCGGGAGGACGGTGAAGTCGTCGATGTGCTTGGCGTAGGAGGTGAAGGCCTCGGCGACCTGAAGCGCGAGCTCGCGGGTCGGTGCAAGAACCAGCGCCTGGGTCTTGCGGGACGGGCCGTTGAGGTCGTGGAGCTCGGCCAGGCGGGACAGCGCCGGTACTGCGAATGCTGCAGTCTTACCGGTACCGGTCTGGGCCAGGCCCACGACGTCGCGGCCTTCGAGCAGCAGCGGAATGGTTGCTGCCTGGATCGGGGACGGCTTCTCGTAGCCGACATCCTGCAGGGCGGCAAGAACACGGGCGTCGATGCCGAGGTCAACGAACTTGACACCGTCATCTTCGGGCTCTTGGTCCTTGGCCGGCGCAGCCTGCGTGGCGGGGTCAGCCTGCTTGGCGGACTCCGTCTGCTTGGCGGAGTCCGCGGACTGGGTGTCGGGGTCAGCGGACGTGGTGTCAGCCTGCGCGGAGTCTTCGGCAGCAGCCGGAGCCTCAACGTTGGCAGGAGCCTCGGTGAATTCCGGGGCGGAGCCGGCTGCGTGTGCAGCCGTTTCAGAAGTCTCGACGTCGACGTGGCTATTCTCGGTGGCGAGTTCAGTATCGACGGAGTTGTTCTGATTTTCGGGCATAGGTGAAATTTCCTCATCCATAGGGGCCAAGCGGCACAACCCGAGGTGAGCGGAGCCGCAGTACGCGTGACCGGAAGTGCCGGGCATACTTTGACCGGCCGGTCACATAGAAGTCCGGCGCTTTCGCAATCCCGTGGCAGGACTTCCCGCTGCATCTCTTGGCTGCTATCCCAGCAGTCTGTACAGCGTTTTCTTTAGCCGGCTCTCCCTATGAAAATGCCCGCATCACAATTTGCGGGCCCCAACACTTGCCAGTCCTGCCTCAAGAATTGGGCAGGAATAAGGGATTTCCGGAGTGGGGGATGTTTCAAGTGTAAGGCATTGATGCGCGCAAGGTAACCCAAACGGCTTACGACGGCGGTGAGCTTGCGCACACGGGCCGTCCCGCCCTGCGCCGCGGGGACATGCCCATTCTTCGCACCCGGGAACTGGACACAATGACACTATGCCCACCCGCTGCCCCCGGCGCGGGGCATGTCCCTGAGCCCGGACGCATCAGCGCGCCCGGCCACCCCGCCCGGACCCCTGTCGAACTAAGGAAAATGCCCGTTAGACGCCGAGCCGGCGCTGCAGCTTCTCGAAATATTCGTGGTACTCGGGCTGGAGGCGGATCTCGCCGTCGGCGTCGGCGTCCCGCAGCGCCTCCATGTCCTCGACCGTGGGATCGCTGAACCATTGACCGATGGTGACCCCGTGGGTGGGGACAAAGATCCGATGGATGTGGTCCCCGGCCTGAATGGTGCCCGTCCTGATCACCCTGAGGTAGGCACCCACCCGGCCGGCCTCGCCGAACCGCTTCACCCAGTGCGGCACGTCCATCCGCCGCTGGAACGTGGCGCAGGGTACGCGGGGCGAGGTCACCTCGACCTCAACATCCAGTCCGATCTTCCAGCGCTCCCCGATGATCGCGTTGCTCGCGCTGATCCCGGTGATACGCAGGTTCTCGCCGAAGACGCCCGGCGGAAGCTCGCGGTGCAGCTCCGCGGCCCAGTAGTCGGCGTCGTCCTGGGAATAGGCGTAGAGTGCCTGGTCCTCGCCGCCGTGGTGGATCCTGCTGGCCTGGATGTCGCCGTGCAGGCCCAGCTTGTGCACCCGCACAGGTCCGTCGACAGGACGCTTATCGATGGCTGTAACGCCCACGCTGCCGGGGTCCGGGAGCAACTGGTGTACGCGGCAGACGGCAAGCAGAGATGCGGTGTCCATGGCACCAGTGTAGGCCCGTGTCCCCCGTGGCCGGGCGCTGCGGCCGGTACGCGGAGAGCTGCCCCGCTATTCGCTGGCAGGCGAAACGGATGGCGGTTAGGCTGGCACCGGCACTACGGCCGCAAGCCAGGGGAATGCAGGGGACAGCATGGACAAGCAGGAGAATCCGGAGGAACCGAAGCCGGACCATGAAAGAACGGATGAAGCGCCGCCTGCGTGGGGAACTGCCCGGGAGGACTTCACCTCGAGGCCCCGGAGCACTGAAGGTCAACAGCCGCCCTGGCAGGTGCCCCGGCCGGCCCTTCGGCCCGAGCTCCTGGGCCAGCCGGATATGTCCGTGCCCCCGGGCGCCCCGGCTCCGGGCGGTCCTGCCCAGCCGGTCCCCCCCGTTGGTCCCTCCAGCCGTGAAAGTGCGCGGCGACAGGCGTCAGCTCCCGGCCGGAAGAAACGCTTGCAGCGGCGCACGGTGGTGGTCGCGCTTGGCGTGACGGCGCTGCTGGCCGGCACCATCACCGCGATGGTGGCCAGCAACGAGGAAGACGCCGACTACGCCCAAGTCTGCTTCGACGATGGCACCGGCGAGCGCGTTGATGACTCCCAATGCAACAACAGCAGCACCGAGGGACGCGGCTCCGGCGTCTACGCCTGGTACTTCTACTCCCGCGGTGCAAACGTACCGGCGCTGGGACAGAACCGGGCCAGCTACCCCAGCTACACCAGGACCGTCCCGGCAGGAGCGAAGGCCTCGACGGGGTACAGCTCCAAGGGCGGCACCGTGAGCCGGGGTGGCTTCGGATCCAGCTCCAAGGGCGGAAGCACGGGAGGTTAGGCATGAAACGACTTAATTCGGAGCCCAGGCCGGACTGGAAGCAGCGGATAGAAGAGCAGGGCCTGGTCTTCTCCACCACGGCCCGGCCGGACGGCAGCACCGTCGAGTACTGGCTCGAAGGCGCCTACTACGAGTTCACCATGGACGAGGTGGAGGCGCTCGAAGAGACCGCGGAGGAAATGCACCTGATGTCCCTGGAAGCGGCAAAGTTCCTCGCGAGCGGCGCCATGGGGACGATCGGAATCGGGCAGCAGGCACTGGAGCTCGCCGCTGAATCGCTGCAGGCCGGTGACACGGATGTCTACGGACGCTTCGACTTTATCTACGACGGCCAGGGCGGCCCGGCCAAGATGCTGGAGTACAACGCGGACACCCCCACGGGGCTCATTGAGGCCTCGGTGGCGCAGTGGTTCTGGCTGCAGGATGTCTTCCCCGGGAAGGACCAGTGGAACGGCATCCACGAAGCCCTGATCCGGCAATGGAAGAAACTGCAGTACAGGACCGGTATGAGCACCCTCCATATTGCCCATTCCGAAGCGGAGCAATCCGGCGAGGACTGGATGACGGCTGCGTACATGCGGGACGTCGCAGGCCAGGGCGGCTGGACAACCATCGGAATCAACATGTCCGACGTCGGCTGGGACCCGAACCTCAACCGCTTCGTGGACCTGGACAACTTCATCATCAGCACCATGTTCAAGCTTTATCCCTGGGAGCTGATGATGAAGGAGCCGTTCGGCCACCGCCTGCTCCAGCGTGCCCACAACCCGCGCTGGGTGGAGCCCGCCTGGAAAATGCTCCTCTCCAACAAGGCACTGCTCGCAGCCCTGTGGCACCTCTACCCGGACCACCCCAACCTGCTGCCGGCCTATCTGGACAGTCCCGGCCCGCTCACCGAGTGGGTGGCCAAGCCGCTGCACGGCCGCGAAGGGGACAACATCAAGATCCACGCCGCCGGCATCAACCTCGAACAGCCCGGCGGCTACGGCCGCGAAGGCTGGTGCTACCAGCAGTTCCACGCCCTGCCGGATTTCGATGGCAACCATCCGGTGCTGGGGCTCTGGGTGGTCGACGGCGAATCCGTCGGCTGCGGCATCCGCGAATCCGATGGCCCGATCACCGACTACTTCTGCCGCTTTGTGCCAAACACCATTGACTCCCTGGCCCCGCTCCCCCCTCCCTCGACCGTCCACTCCAGCAAGGCAGGCATCACACTATGAGCACCAGGACGACGACGGCCGGCGGCCCCGGCGGGCAGCCTGCCATCCCTGCCAAAGGGCTACGCGCCGGAGTCCTGGATCTCGGCGACTCGGTGATGCTGGGCCTAGCGTCCACCGCCCCGGTCTACTCGCTCGCGGCCACCCTGGGCCTGATCGTGGCCGTGAACGGAAACTACACGCCCCTGATCCTGCTCCTGGGCTTCGTGCCGGTGCTTTTCATCGCCTATGCTTTCCGCGAGCTGAACAGCGCGATGCCGGACTGCGGGACCACCTTCATCTGGGCCCGCCGTGCCTTCGGCCCCTGGGCCGGCTGGCTGGGCGGCTGGGGGGTGGCGCTGGCCGGCGTCGTGGTGCTGGCCAACCTGGCCCAGGTCGCCGGGCAGTACCTGTGGCTGCTGGTCGGGGACGGCTCGCTGGCCGGGAACAGAGTCGTGGTGACTGCTACGGGGGTGCTGTTCATTGCTTTTATGACCGTGGTGAACTACCGGGGCATCCGTCTCGGTGAGCATGTCCAGCGGGTCCTGACCTACGTGCAATACGTCTCGCTGGGGATCTTCGCCGTCGCGATTGTTGTCCAGATTGTCGGCGGGACACCTGCCGGGGCCATCAACGGCCAGGCTTTCGACTTTGAGTGGTTCAATCCGGTGGGCGCCTTCGCCGATCCGGGCGCCGTCGTCCACGGTGTGCTGCTGGCGCTCTTCATCTACTGGGGCTGGGACACCTGCCTCGCCGTGAACGAAGAGACAGAGAACCCGGCCACCACACCGGGCCGGGGCGCCGTCATCTCCGCGTTTGTGCTGGTGGCGATCTACGTTTCCGTGGCCCTCCTGGTGATGATGTACGCCACCGTCGGCACGGAAGGGATCGGCCTGGGCAACGACGCCAACAAGGGCGACATCTTCCTGGCCATGAAGGACGTAGTTCTCGGGCCCTGGGGCTGGCTGATCGTCGTCGCGGTCCTGGCCTCGGTACTCTCCTCCACGCAGACCACCATCCTCCCCACGGCCCGCGGCACCCTGTCGATGGGCGTGCACGGGGCGCTGCCCGCGAAGTTCGGCGCGGTCCACCCGCGCCACCAGACCCCCGGGTTCTCCACCCAGGTGATGGGCGCCGCCGCCATCGGCTACTACGTGCTGATGAGCCTTGTCAGCGAGAACCTGCTCTCCGACTCGATCAGCTCCATCAGCCTGTTCATCGCCTTCTACTATGCAATGACCGGGTTCGCCTGCGTCTGGTACTTCCGCGGGACCCTGCGCAGCTCGCCCCGCAACCTCTGGTTCCGCGGGATCCTGCCGTTCCTGGGCGCACTGGCACTGGCGGCTGCCTTCTGCATCTCCGCGGTGCAGATGTGGGATCCGGGCTACGGCGACACAACCATCCTGGGCGTCGGCGGGACCTTCGTCAGCGGCGTTGTGCTGCTTGCGTTCGGCGCAGTGCTGGCCGCAGTGTGCCGCTTCGCCCCCTCCACCCGGGGCTACTTCGTCGAGCGGAAGCCTGCCGGCGCCGCGGTGTAGCACGCCGAACCTGGCGGACCCGCCATGCCGCTGGAGGGTTACGACAGGCCCGGCTCATGCCGAGAAGCCGCCGTCCGCCTTGACCAGCTGGCCGGACACCCAGCGGCCTGCCGGGGAGAGCAGGAACGCCACGGTCCCGGCCACGTCCGAGGGTGTGCCGAGCCGGCCGCCGGGCTGGCGCCGGGCCAGGTCTTCGCGCAGCTGCCGGTCCATCCAGCCCGTGTCCACCGGGCCGGGGTTGAGCGCGTTGGCGCTGATCCCCAGCGGGCCCAGCTCCCGGGCCGCCGCAAAAACGATCCGGTCAAGCGCACCCTTGGACGCACCATAGGGCACGTTGAAGGCGGTGTGGTCGCTCGTGAGGGCCACAATCGCGCCGCCCTCCGCCGGTGCCTGCCGGGCGAAGGCCGCGATCAGCTGCCAGCTGGCGCGGGTGTTGACGGCGAAGTGCCGTTCGAAGCTTCCCAGCGACGTGTCCAGGATGCCGGAGTCCACGGATTCGGTGTGGCTGAGCACGAGGGCCTGCAGGGTCCCGGCCTTCTCCGCCGCCGCGGCCATCAACCGGTCCACGGCCGTAGGGTTCTCGAAATCTGCCGGCAGAGCCACGACGGCGGCACCGGTGGCCTGGAGTTCCAAGGTGAGGCGTTCGACGTCGTCCGGCTGGACGCCCCAGGGCATCCGGGCGTCGTAGTCCTGCCAGTACGTCAGCACGAGGTCCCAGCCGTCGGCCGCGAGCCGCCGCGCGATCCCGGCGCCGATTCCCGCCAGCCGGCCCACGCCGGTCACGAGTGCCGTCTTGTGCTGGGCCGACTTGCGCTGGGCCGGGGGCTGGGCCGGAGACACCGGGGGCTCCGGGGGCTGGGAAGAAGGAAGGCTCAAGCTGACCAGCCCACCGGGGGTGTGCCCGCGGCAGGTGCCCGGATGCCGGCCGGTTCAGCGCCAGGGCGGACCCAGCGCCCACGGAGGTCAGCCGCCGGCAACGGAAGAGCCCGGCGCAGGACCACCAGCCAGCACACCATGATGGCCAGGGCGCAGAAGACCCCGGCGCTCGACGCCATGATCCAAAGCCCGGGAGACTGGATATCGAGGTTCTCCGCGCCCAGGGCTTCGCCGATAGTCTTCGGCGAGAAGAGGAACACCAGCGTGGAGACGCCCAGCACCCCGCCCATGAGCCAGCGGGTTCCGCGGGAGCGAAGCGGGGTTTCGCGCAAAGTCCAGGCGAATGCCGGAAGGACCGCCGCCATCCAGACCCAGTGATGGGACCACGAAACCGGGCTGATCAGCAGCATGGTGAGGGCCGTCGTCGAGATGGCCACGACGCGGGAGCCCTGGAGACTGGCCGTCCTGATGGTCACGGCTGCCGTCCCCACCACCAGCAGGCTCAGCAGCAGCCATGGAACCGTGACCGAGGTTTCCGGAACGCCGAAGTGCAGCAGCGCACCCTTGAGGGACAGGTTGTCGACGTAGCCGGCGCCGCCTATCCGGGAGGTGTCGGGCAGGATTTCGAGCCAGAACTGCAGGGATTCGGCCGGACGCAGCAGCCAGCCGATCAGCACGGTGGAGGCAAAGCCCATACCCATGTTCAGCAGGCCGCGCCAGTCCTTGCGCACCAGGAAATAGAGTCCGAACACCAGCGGCGTCAGCTTAATACCGGCCGCGACGCCCACCAGGAACCCGCTGCCGGGGATTCCCTTGCTCCAGCGCGGATTCCGCACCAGGAGGTCCGCCGCCATCAGGCCCATGAGCAGGATGTTGATCTGGCCAAAAGCCAGGGTTTCGCGCCACGGTCCCAGGTTAAGGACGGCCAAAGCCAGGACGGCGGCGGCCCAGCGGCTGGCCGGGGAGCGGAAGGTACTGCGCCAGTCCGTCTTTGCGTTCCAGTAGCGGACCGTGCGGCCCGCCACCCAGACTGCGACGACGACGCCTGCGCTGTTGAACAGTGTGAGCGCGGTGTGCTGGGGCAGCCTTGCGAAGAGGCCGAAGATCATCGCAGCGAAGGGCGGGTAGGTGAATGGCAGGCCGGGCCCGCCGGCCCAGGCGACGGACGGCCCGTAGAGGTCCGACGGCGCCGCCCCGGCGTCATTGAGGATCTTGCCGCCGTACCAATAGACACTGAAGTCAAGACCCTGCGCGGCCCAGCCCGCGAGCCAGGTCCAGACCAGGAACGCCGCGGCCCCCACCGCAAGGGCTGTGGAAAGCCGCAGCAGCCAGTATCCGGCGATCCGCCGTCTGACCGCGGGGACTAAGGACCGCCCGGGCCGGGTATAGTACCCGGACTCCGTAGTCGCGGCGGGTTTGTCTACGGCGTCGAGCAGTGGCATGTGTATCCCCCAATATTGACTGCTGGTTCGAGGTTGGCCGCCTGGTCCGGGTCCACCTTGGCCACCGGGGCCAATGGGTCCAACTGGTCCACCGGGTCTCTAGGTGCCCATCGGCGCCCGGGCCCATCGGCACCAGGACCCCAGGGCTCTGGGCGCCATCCTCGAAGCCCATCCTACAGAAGCACCAGGCCGGAACCGGTTCCCTCTTGCCTGAGTCGTTCCGGCGGTAGCCGCGGATGACGGCGGCGGTGGCCCCGAAGACACAGCCGGGCCTGCGGCG
The DNA here is from genome assembly GCF_035985125.1 of Arthrobacter sp. CG_A4. Lineage (NCBI taxonomy): Bacteria > Bacillati > Actinomycetota > Actinomycetes > Micrococcales > Micrococcaceae > Arthrobacter > Arthrobacter sp. CG_A4. The sequence goes on from NZ_JAXCID010000027.1 coordinate 50,240, forward strand.
TTACGAAAGGAAAAGCGGTGGCGCTACGCTCCCGGGCGCAGTCCTGCACGGGTCGGCCGGTAGGCCAGGGCCCAGTAAACCAGCATGGCGATGCCGCACACCACGCCCAGGCTTGCCACGATGAGCTGCCACTGCGTCTGCGGGTCCTTGCCCCACTCGTCCGCCCCGGCCATGACCGCGAGGTACTTCGGCGTCAGGTAGAACGAGGCCGCGCTGAACGCCACGATGACCCAGCCGGCCAGCCGCATTTTCCCGTCCCGGGACGGCACCCGGTGAATGGCGAAGCCCAGCGACGGCAGCGCCACAGCCATCCACACCCAATGGTGGGACCAGGACACGGGACTGATCAGAAGCATCAGCAGGGCGGTGGCGGATACGGCGACGAAGTTCTCGCCGGCGTCCACCGCCCACTTGATCACGAGCGCAGCCACAGCAATGAGGGCCAGGGAGATCACCAGCCACAGCACGGACGCCAGGCCGGAGTCGGGCATGCCCAGGTGCAGCAGGAGGCCCTTAACAGAGAGGTTGTCCACATAGGCCGGGCCGCCGATCCGCCCGGTGTCCGGCAATATCCTGGTCCAGAATGTCAGCGAGGCCGTCGGCAGCAGGGCCCACGCCAGGGCGATGGAGCCGCAGAAGCCTGCGGCCATCCAGCCGAGGGCCTTGAAGTCGCGGCGGACCAGGAAATACAGTCCGAAGGCGAGCGGGGTGAGCTTGATGCCGGCCGCGATTCCGATCAGGAGCCCCGCGGGCCAGCGGAGCCGCCCCGCCCGCACCTTCGTGTAGAGCGCGAAGTCGGCCAGGATCAGGCCCATCAGGATGATGTTGATCTGGCCGAAATCAAAGGTATCCCGCCAGGGTCCCAGCAGCAGGATCGCGGCGGTTCCGGTGAGGGCCGCGGAGCGGAAGCGCCAGTCCGCGAAGGCGTTCCGCCAGGTGCCCAGCCGGAAGTAGTGCCGCACCAGCCAGGCGGACACGATCGCAGCGCCCAGCAGCGCCGTCGTAATAAACACCAGGCCGGCGGCGCCCTGCCCCATGGTTGCGAGCGCGGCGAACAGCAACGCGGCGAACGGCGGGTAGGTGAAGGGGAGGCCGTCGCGCGGCGCATACAGTTCGTTGACGCCGCTCTCGCCGGTGGTAAGCACCCGGCTGCCGCCGTAGAAGTAGACCTCGAAGTCGTTCAGCAGCGGGATGTAAGCGGTGTACAGCACCACCAGGGCGGCGACGACGGCGAGCGCGCCGGCCGCCGTCGCAAGCCAGCCGCGGGCGGTGGAGGTGATGGCCGTGGTGGTGGTTGTCACGGGTGCTTAGCTGCCTGACTCGCCGGTGGCAGATTCAATCTGCGAGAACGCGTGCTCGAGGTCAGCGATGAGGTCCTCGACGTCCTCGATGCCGCAGGAGAGCCGGATCAGGTTGACCGGTACGGCCAGTTCGGTGCCCTTGACCGAGGCGTGCGTCATTTCCGAGGGGTAATTCATCAGGGATTCGATCCCGCCGAGGGACTCCGCGAGGGTAAACACGGAGGTCGATTCGGCCACCTTGCGTGCCGCCGCCTCGCCGCCCTTGAACTGTACCGAGATCATCCCGCCGAACTTCTTCATCTGCTTTTTGGCCAGCTCGTGGCCCGGGTGCGAGGGCAGCCCCGGGTACAGCACGGCTTCGACCTCGGGGCGCTGCAGCAGCCACTCGGCCACGGCCTGGGCGTTGCCGCTGTGCCGGTCCATCCGGACACCCAGGGTCTTGAGTCCGCGGGTGGTCAGGAACGCGTCCATCGGTCCGGACACCGCGCCGACAGCGAACTGGACGAAGCCGATCTTCTCGGCCAGGCCTGCATCGTTGACGATGATGGCGCCGCCGACGACGTCGGAGTGCCCGCCGATGTACTTGGTGGTGGAGTGCACCACGACGTCGGCCCCAAGGGCCAGCGGGTTCTGCAGGTACGGCGAGGCGAAGGTGTTGTCCACCACCAGGAGGGCTCCGGCGTCGTGCGCCAGCTTTGCGAGGGCCTCGATGTCGGTGATTTTCATCATGGGGTTCGACGGCGTCTCCACCCACACAAGCCGGGTCTTGCCGGCGCCTGATCCGCCGGCGCCCCCGCCCGCGCCGCCGGCCGCGACGGCCGCCGCGACGGCGTCAAGATTGGACATGTCCACCGGGGTATTGCCTATGCCCCACTCCCCCAGGACCCGGCTGATCAGCCGGTAGGTGCCGCCGTACGCGTCGTTGCCGAGCACAATGTGGTCGCCCGGACGGGTCAGGGCCCGGATCATCGAGTCCTCGGCGGCGAGCCCGGAGCTGAAGGAGAACGCGGCGGAGCCGCCCTCCAGCGCCGCAAGCTGTTCCTGCAGCGAGTCACGGGTGGGGTTGGTGCCGCGGCCGTATTCGTAGCCGGCGCGCAGCACGCCGATCGCTTCCTGGGCGTAGGTGGTAGAGAAGTGCACGGGCGGCACCACGGCGCCGGTGCGCGGTTCGAAGGCCTGGCCGGCATGCACGGCACGGGTGTTGAAGCCGGCAGTTTTCGAGGTAGGGCTTTCTGGCAAAGACATGTGCGGTCCTTTCGTCCGGCGGCCGGAACATGCCGCAGCGGCATGCCCGTGGCCGGGTCAGTTGCTGAGGTAGGCGAGCAGGTCGTGGCGGGTCAGGATCCCCACCGGGGCGCCGACGAACGTCACCATCAGGGTGTCGGTGTCGGAGAGGAGTTCGCGGGCCGTCGAGATCGATTCGAGCGAGCCGATCACGGGCAGCCGGGCCTCCATATGTTCGGAGATCTTGTCCGTGAGCTGCGCCTCGCCGCGGAAGAGCTTGGCGGTCAGGGTGCGTTCGTCGACGGCGCCCAGCACCTCGCCCATCACCACGGGGGGCTCCTGGGACAGCACGGGGATATGCGAGACGCCGTACTCGTTCATGATGGTGATGACGTCGCGGACGCTCTCGTTGGGATGGATATGCACGAGGTCCGGCAGTTCGCCGGTCTTGGCCTTAAGCACCTCGCCCACAGAGGCGTCGTCACCGCTGGCGAGGAAGCCGTACGAGCGCATCCACTGGTCGTTGAAGATCTTCGCCAGGTAGCCGCGGCCGGAGTCCGGCAGGATGACCACGACGACGGCGTCTTCCGGGAGGTCTTTGGCGACATGCAGTGCGGCCACGACGGCCATGCCGGAGGAGCCGCCCACCAGCAGACCCTCTTCGCGGGCCAGCCGGCGGGTCATCTCGAAGGACTCGGCGTCGGTGACGGCGATGACGGAGTCCGGGACGGACTTGTCGTAGTTGGCGGGCCACATGTCCTCGCCGACGCCTTCGACGAAGTACGGCCGGCCGGTGCCGCCTGAGTAGACCGAGCCTGCCGGGTCGGCGCCGATGATCCTGACCACGCCGCCGTCGGCCACTGGACGCCCCGCGGAAACTTCCTTGAGGTACCGTCCGGTGCCGGTGATGGTGCCGCCGGTGCCTGCGCTGATCACGCAGTGGGTGATGCGGCCGTCGGTGTCGCGCCAGATCTCCGGGCCGGTGGATTCGTAGTGGCTGGCCGGGGCGGCGGGGTTGGAGAACTGGTCCGGCTTGTACGCACCGGGGATCTCCGCGACCAGCCGGTCGGAGACGCCGTAGTAGCTCTGCGGGCTGTCCGGGGCGACGGCGGTGGGGGTCACCACCACCTCGGCGCCGTAAGCCCGGAGCACGGACCGTTTGTCCTCGCCGACTTTGTCCGGCACCACGAAGATACAGCGGTAGCCCTTCTGCTGGGCCACGAGGGCCAGCCCGACGCCGGTGTTGCCGGAGGTGGGTTCGACGATGGTTCCGCCGGGCAGGAGTCTGCCGCTGCGTTCGGCCTCCTCGATCATCTTCACCGCGATGCGGTCCTTGATGGAACCGCCGGGGTTCAGGTATTCGAGCTTCACCAGGACCGTGGCCCCGATGCCGTCGGTGACGTGGTTAAGTTTGACGAGCGGCGTATTGCCGATGAGGTCCAGAACGGACTGGGCGTACTTCATACGTACAAAGTTACCGTCTCCGCCCGCCAGCGGCCGCCGGGGGCCGCCGCGGCGCCGGAACGGGGGCGCTCAAGCCCCGATGTCGTTCCTGCCCGCCGCCCCCTCGCCCGCCGCCGCGCTCTGCTTGCCCGCCGGGCCGTCCGCCGGGGTCGCGTTCTGCCAGAGGCCAAGGACGTTGCCTTCCGGGTCCCTGAAGTAGGCCGCGAAGCCCATGTCCATCACGGCCTGCTTGGCCTGGACAGTGCTCCCGCCGAGGGTTCCTATTTTATCCAGTGCCTCGTCGATGTCCTCCACATCCACTACGACGACGGGTGATCTCAGCTCGCCTTCCCTGACGAACATTCCGCCGTTGATCGAGCCTGCCTCTGCCGGCATGCCGGTCTCGTCGGTGGGTGTGGTCATCATCATGGCGTAATTTATCTCCGGCATGGGACTGACTTCCCAGCCGAACGCTTCGCTGTAGAACTTCCCCGCGCGGGTTTTCGTCGTCGGCGGGGATCTCGAAATGTACTACTCCTGGGGCCACTGCGCTCACCTGATGTTCCAAAAGATCGGCCTGCAAGGCAGGGCGCGGGCGGTCCGCGCCACAGCCGGAGTCTACTCCCGGCGGCGCGGCAGTTTAAGGGCCCTGCGGCCCATGTTGGTGCCTGCCGATACGGGCCGCGTCAGGCCTTCGTGGAATCATGGTCTGATGACCATTGCAGACGTCCCCGCCGGCTTGGCCGCGGCTGCGGACACCTCGCTGCGCTGGCACCCCGGCGGTCCCTTCGATTTGTCCCGGACGGTCGGCACACTCCTGCGGGGGAACGGGGATCCGTCCATCCGCACCGCGCCGGACGGCCTCTGGCTGGCGTTCACCACACCGTCGGGTCCGGCCACGCTCCGGCTGACCACGGCCGGTCCGCCCGCAGACCCTGCCGTGGACGTGCAGGCCTGGGGTCCGGGCTCCGCCGACGCCGCCGATTCCGTGCCGCGGCTGCTGGGCTCCGACGATGACTGGTCCGGCTTTGACGCACCCGCGTTCCACGCCACGCTCCCCCGGATGGTCGTTGCGGCCCGACGCCGGAACCCCGCTGTGCGGCTGCCCGCCACCGGCCGCATAATCGACTCGCTGGTGCCCGCCATCCTGGAGCAGAAGGTCACTATCATTGAGGCCCGGCGCGGCTACCGCTACCTGGTGTGCCGCTTCGGGAGGCCCGCCCCGGGTGCCGGCACCATCGCCCCCGCCAATCTGCTGGTCCAGCCCACCCCCGAGCAGTGGCTGCGCATCCCGTCCTGGGAATGGCACCAGGCCGGCGTGGGGCCCCAGCGCTCCGCGACCGTCATGCGCGCGCTGCGCTCCGCCGTCGCGCTGGAACGGCTCGCCTCGCTCCCGGCCGCGGAGGCCTCCGCGAAGCTGCAGACCATTCCCGGCATCGGTGCGTGGACCGCGGCCGAGGTGGTGCAGCGCACGCACGGCTGCCCGGACTCGGTCTCGGTGGGCGACTACCATCTGGCGGCGTATGTGGGTGCGGCGCTGACCGGCCACCGGACCGACGACGCCGGAATGCTGCGCCTGCTCGCCCCGTGGGCCGGGCACCGGCAGCGCGTGGTCCGGATGATCGGCCTCAGCGGCTTCCGCAAACCGACCTTCGGCCCCTGCATGACCATCCAGGACCACCGCACCCACTAGCACCTCCCGCCCCCTCTGAAGCAACGCGGGGTCACCTACGGCCCATCCGGAGCCACATTATGGGCGCGATGTGACCCCGCGTTGGATTAGTGGGTTCAGGCGCGACCGGGCCGGACCCTCTTGATCCGGGCGATGACGCCTTCGAAGCCGTCGGCCAGGTCATCGGCGTTGGCTTTGAAATACGCCCACCCTGCCCTGCGGAACGTCTCGTCCCGGCGGATATCCCGGGACTGCTGTTGCAGCGTGAGGTGGGGGGCGCCGTCGTACTGGATAGCGATCCGGAACTTCCGGTAGCCCATGTCCGCAGCCGGCGAGCGCGTGTCATCGGGATCGAGCCGCATTTGCAGCTCCGGCTCGGGCAGGCGTGCCTCCAGCAGCGCCAGTCGCAGGAATGTCTCCGGAAAGGAGTCGGCGCCCACCCGCATCTCGTCCAGGGCAAGCCTGGCCTTCTCGACACCCTTCATGTTGGGATGCTGGCGGATGAGCAGCCGCAGCCCCTCCTTGTAGGCGTGGGGCTCGGATCTTTGCTCAAGCCCCGGCCGGGGAATGCGGATGATCTGGTCGCCCAGGGCGATGAGGTAGTTGAGCGGCAGCACTGCGGCCAGGTCCAGCCATGTCCGGGGCGGCGCGGTCACCGGGACGCCGTCGACGTCGGTCAGCTCGCCGGGGATGCACCGCACGCGGTGGCCGGTGACCCCGGCCCGGCGGACCCTGGGCAGTTCATGCGGCTTGCTGAGGTGGATGCTGTGACAGTCACCCAGCCACGGCGGGAGACCCAGCCGGGTCAGGACGGCGGCGGTGTCGTGGGATACCCAGGCGCCGGGTGTGGCGGCGGTCAGGACGCGGGCACGTTCGGTGATCTCCAGGCGCCGGCCGGCGGGCAGATAGATGAGGCGGCCGCCGTCGGACAGGTCAAGAGCCCGCAGACGCTTGGGCGGGACCCCCAGCGCGCGGGACTCGTAGACGGTGAACGGCGACTGGACGAGGCTTTCGGGGCGAGGCTCAATGCGGACCATGCGCACCATTGTGACCGCAGATCAGCCTCGGCGCAGAAGTTATCCACAGGCCCGCCGGTATCACCACAACGCGGGGTCACTTAGCGCCCATGCGGGAGCCTTTTATGGGCGATAAGTGACCCCGCGTTGCAGTTGGAGGCCGGAGCTAGTGTAGCGTGTCGGTGATTTTTTTGGGTCTGATTTTTTGTCAGACTTGACGCATGGTTTATTTGGCAAAGGCACTTCACCTGCGTGACGGGGATCGTGAGGCCTTGGAGGCGCTGACCCGCGGAAAATCGTCCACGGCGACCCTGG
>NZ_JAXCID010000028.1:0-54746 GCF_035985125.1 Arthrobacter sp. CG_A4
TAACCTTTGCCCCCCCACCGCCCATATTTCGGCAACAATCGGGCGGTGGGGGACAAATCTTTTTTTTACCCCGGGCGCCCCCCCCCTTGCCCCAGGGGGGGGGGCCGCCGTCGTTGTTATGCTGGCCGCTACTGGGCCGCCAGTCGTTCCTTCAGGCCGTCGAACTCGGACCGCAGGGCCGCGGGCAGCGAGTCACCGAACCTGGAGTACCACTCTTCGATGGACGCCAGCTCGGTGTCCCACTCCGCACGGTCGACGCGGACGGCATCTTCCACCTGGGCGGGGGTCAAGTCCAGGCCGGAGAGGTCCAGCGAGTGGCCGGCCGGGACATAGCCGATGGGGGTCTCGACGGCGTCAGCCTTGCCCTCGATGCGCTCGATGGCCCACTTCAGTACGCGTGCGTTGTCACCGAATCCTGGCCATGCGAAGCCGCCGTCGGCTGTTCGGCGGAACCAGTTCACCAGGAAGATCGTGGGCAGGCGATCCTGGTTGGCCTTGGCGGAGAGATCCACCCAGTGCTTCAGGTAGTCACCGGCGTCGTAGCCGATGAACGGCAGCATGGCCATCGGGTCGCGGCGGACCACGCCCACCTGCCCGGCGGCGGCGGCCGTCGTCTCCGAGGAAAGCGTGGAGCCCATGAAGACGCCGTTGGACCAGGTGCGGGCCTGCGTCACCAGCGGAATGGTGGTCTTGCGGCGGCCGCCGAACAGGATCGCGGACAGCTCCACCCCGTCCGGGCTGAAGTATTCCTCGGCCAGCATGTCGACCTGGGAGATCGGCGTGCAGAAACGGGAGTTCGGGTGGGCCGCCGGCAGGTCCGAATCGGGCGTCCAGGAGTTGCCCTGCCAGTCGGTCAGGTGCGCCGGGACTTCCTCGGTCATCCCCTCCCACCAGACCCCGCCGTCGTCGGTCAGCGCGACGTTGGTGAAGATACTGTGGCCCTTGGCGATGGCGCGCATGGCGTTGGGGTTGGTGCCCCAGCCGGTGCCGGGGGCCACACCGAACAGGCCGGCTTCCGGATTGGTGGCGCGCAGTTCGCCTTCCTTGCCGATCCGCATCCAGGTGATGTCGTCTCCCAGGGTTTCGACCTTCCACCCCTCGATCGTCGGATCCAGCAGCGCCAGGTTGGTCTTGCCGCAGGCGGAGGGAAAGGCAGCGGAGACGTAGTAGGACTTCTTCTCGGGCGAGGTGAGCTTGAGGATCAGCATGTGCTCGGCGAGCCAGCCCTCATCGCGGGCCATGACCGAGGCGATGCGCAGGGCGTAGCACTTCTTGCCCAGCAGGGCGTTACCGCCGTAGCCGGAGCCGTAGGACCAGATGGAGCGCTCCTCGGGAAAGTGCACAATCCACTTGTCCGGGTTGCAGGGCCACGCGACGTCGGCCTGTCCGGCGGACAGCGGGGCGCCGAGGGAGTGCAGCGCGGGAACGAAGAAAGCGTTAGTGGCGGTGATGCGGTCCAGGACCTCGGTGCCGATCGTGGCCATGATGCGCATGGACGCGACAACATAGGCGCTGTCCGTGATCTCCACGCCGAACTTGGGATCCGCGGCATCGAGGTGGCCCATGACAAACGGGATGACAAACATGGTGCGGCCGCGCATGGAGCCGGCGAAAAGGCCGCGAAGCTTCTCCTTCATCTCCGCCGGAGCCATCCAGTTGTTAGTGAAGCCCGCATCGCGTTCCTGCTGGGAGCAGATAAAGGTCTGCTCCTCGACGCGGGCAACATCAGCGGGATCGGAGAATGCCGCGAAGGACTGAGGGAACAGCTTCTCGTTCAGCCGGGTCAGTGTGCCCGCGGCGACGAGCTCGTCTGTGAGCCGCGTGTTCTCCGCCTCGGAACCGTCTACCCAGTGGATCCGGTCCGGCTGGGTCAGCTCAGCCACCTCTTCAACCCATGCCAGCAGGCCGGCATGTGTGGTGGGTGCCTTCTCAAGCAACGGCAGTCGCGCCAGATCTCCCATTACGGTTCCCTTCCTCGGGTTCAGTCGTGTGTCCTAAATGCTAGGTGCCGTGCGGGGCCCAGTTTCGGGCCCAGACAGGGGATGACCCGGACCGCCGGAATCAAAAACACCGGAAACTCAACGAACTGCCCTGTCATTCTGTGTCATTCCCTGTCAATTTTGTGACTAAGGTCACGTAGACCGGTCTAGTTGGCCAGGTTACACCCTTTCGATTTGTAACTGCGGCCCCACCTCGCGTAAAGTAATTCGAGGTTCGGGAGCGAGAAGTTCCGGGAACCGAAAATGCGCCCATAGCTCAGCTGGATAGAGCGCCTGTCTACGGAACAGGAGGCCGGGGGTTCGAATCCCTCTGGGCGCACAGAGTGAAGTGAGACACAGTAAGACGATCCGCACCGGTCCGCCGGTGCGGATTTTTTGTGTCAGGCAACGCCGGCTTGCGGAAGGCAACGCCGGCTTGCGGATACCGCCGGAACTGTCAGTTTCGAAACAGCCGCCGGCGGCTGCTGCCCGATGCGGCGGGAAGTCGCCGGATACCGTCGAAGTGGGCATTGAGTCGAGGTGGGCATTGGGTCGAAGTGGGCATTGATTCGTCCGGCCGCCAATATCTGGCCCCCCGCCTCCGCCACGTAGATCATGCGGGGTCCGTGCTGCCCTGCCGCTGCCGCGGGATCGACACCCCGGAGGCCGGTCCTCGGACGGTCACATCCCGGGCGTAGGCTTTTGCCATGACGGCACAGCCTGAGCGGGAATTCGATGTCATTGTGATCGGCGCCGGCGCCGTGGGCGAGAACGTGGCGGCCCGGGTGGTCCGGGGCGGGCTCACCGCGGTGCTGATCGAGGCGGAGCTGGTGGGCGGCGAATGTTCCTACTGGGCCTGCATGCCCTCCAAGGCCCTGCTGCGGCCCGGCACCGCGCTCCACGGCGCACAGACGGTCCCGGGCGCCCAGGAGGCCGTCACCCGGACCCTGGATGTGGCCGCCGTCCTCAAGCGTCGCGATTCCTTCACTTCAAACTGGCAGGACGACAGCCAGGTCACCTGGGTCGAGGAGACCGGGATCGAGCTGATCCGCGGCCACGGCTGGATCACGGGGCCGCGGAAGGTGGAGGTCGCCGGACTGGACGGCAACAGCTACGCGCTCTCGGCGCGGCACGCCGTCGTCGTGGCGACGGGATCCACCCCCACCATGCCGCCCATCGGCGGGCTTGCCGACGTCGAGTACTGGACCACGCGGGAGGCGACGTCGGCCCGTGAGATTCCCGCACGGCTGGCCGTGCTCGGCGGCGGCGTGGCCGGCACCGAGCTGGCCCAGGCCTACGCGCGGCTGGGCGCCGCGGTATCACTCGTGGCGCGCGGCGCGCTGCTGGGGATGTTCCCGGCGGAGGCCGCGGAGCTGGTTGCGGCGGGCCTGCGCGCGGACGGCGTCGACCTCCACCTCCATACCGGCACCACGGGCGTCGGCGAAAACGACGACGGCTCCCTCACCCTGACCCTCGACGGCGGCCGAACCGTCACGGCGGACAAGCTCCTCGTCACCACCGGCCGGCACCCCGCCCTGGAAGGGATCGGGCTGGAAAGCGTGGGCTTCGCCGCCGCGGACGGCAAGAACCTGTTGCTGGACACCGATTCCACCGGCCTGGTAGCCGGACCAGCGGTCGACGGGACACCAGACTCCGGAACCACAGGCTCCGGGACACCAGGCACCGGATCCACGGGCACCGGATCCACTGACGACGGCTCCTGGCTCTACGCCGTCGGCGATGCCGCGGGGAAGGTCATGCTGACCCACCAGGGAAAATACGAGGCGCGCGCCACCGGCGACGCCATCGCCGCCAGGGCCAAGGGCGAACTCGACGGCGAGCCGGCACCCTGGAGCCGCTACGCACAGACCGCCAATGACCACGCCGTGCCCAACGTCGTCTTCACCGACCCGGAGCTGGCCAGTGTGGGCCGGAGCGCGCAGCAGGCGGAAAAGGACGGCTTCCGCGTCTCTTCTGTGGAGCTGCCCATCCAGGTGGCCGGGTCCGCGCTGCACGCCGATCCCTACGCCGGTTGGGCCCAGCTGGTCATCGACGAGGACCGCAAGGTCCTGCTCGGTGCCACCTTCGCCGGCCCGGACGTGGCCGAACTGCTGCACGCCGCGACCATCGCCGTGGTGGGCCAGGTCCCGCTGGAGCGGCTGTGGCATGCCGTGCCGTCCTACCCGACCATCAGCGAGGTCTGGCTCCGGCTGCTCGAGGAGTACGGTCTCTGAGCCGCCGAGGTGAGACTTCGCGCCGATGATCCGGACGAACATCGGCGGGAAATCTCACCTCGGCGGAACAGCCCGCGGACCCTGCCCGTCTCCTTCATCACAGCTCGAGCATTCTATTTGAACTGACTGGTCAGTTCGGTTAGCCTGAGAGCAGATATTCCTCTGCGAAAGGCCCCCCTTGCTCCGCGTGCACCAGCTCTCCGTGAACGGCCGACGGGACGAGCTGCTGCCGGCCACCTCCTTGCAGGCCGGGCGCGGCGACCTCCTGCTGGTCGCCGGCAACCGCCAGGACCAGCGCACCGCCCTGGCTCTGGCTCTCAGCGGCCGCCTGAAACCGTCCGGCGGCCACTTTGAATGGGACGGCACGGAATGGGACGGCGGCGCCCGGATCAAGACACTGCGGCAGGCGAGCGCCGTCGTGGACGCCGCCGGGGTGAACGAACCCGAGCAGCATCTCAGCGTCCGGGACCTCGTCACCGAGGACCTGGCCCTGGTCCCCCGGCGCTACCGGGGCCTGCTGCTCAGCAAGCCCTGGCTCAAGGTCAACCGCTTCGAGGACATCGCCGGGCTGTGGACCGAGCAGCTCCCGGCTGCCCGGCGGATCGAGCTGCTCACGGCCCTGGCCCTCGCCAACCCGCACACTGACCTGCTTGTGGTCGACTCCCCGGACCGCCACGGCCCCGATCCGGCCGACTGGCTGCCGCGGCTTGAGTCCCTGGCGTACGACGCCGGGCGGCCGCTCGCCGTCGTCGCCACTGTCATGAGCGTCCCGGCTGGCTGGAGCGGCCCCGTCGTCTGCATCGGGAACGCCGTCACGACCGGCCACCCGGGCGCCCCTGCTGACGAAGACCTTCCCCCTGACGGACCCGGAACACTCGAAATTGAGGACACAAAGTGACCGTGCTGCGGCTGGCCCGCTCCGAACTCAAACGCATGACCGGCGGGCTGCTGCCCAGGCTGACCATCCTGGCGCTGACCATGGTGCCGCTGCTGTACGGCGCCGTGTACCTCTACGCCAACTGGGATCCGTACGGAAAGCTGAACCAGATCGATGCGGTACTCGTGGTGGAGGACTCCGGCGCCACGGCCGCGGACGGACACCGGCTCGAGGCCGGCCGGAAGGTGGCCGACAGCCTGGTGGACGGGCATGTTTTCAACTGGCAGACCGTTTCCGGCGCCGAGGAGGCAGATCGCGGTGTGAGCAGCGGCAAGTACGCCTTCGCCTTGAAGATCCCGAAGGACTTCTCCGCAAACCTGGTCTCTCCCGCCGGCTTCGACGCCGCCCACCAGGCCATGCTCAACGTCACCACCAACGACGCAAACAACTATCTGCTGAGCACCATCGTGGACAAGCTCACCACCGCCGTACACACCACGGTGGCCACCGAGGTGGGAGAAGAAACCGCCAACCAGCTCCTCACCGGCTTCGGCACCATCCACTCACAGATGCTCAAGGCTTCCGGCGGCGCCGGGCAACTCGCCGACGGCGCCGCCACCCTAAGCGACGGGACGGTGACCCTGCACCAGGGCACCAGCGGGCTCAAGAACGGCGCCGCCGAGCTCTACAACGGCCAGCTCAAACTCCGGGACGGCGCGGACACCCTCAGCAGCGGCGCGGGACAGCTCAGTGCCGGCCTGTCCCAGCTCAAGGGCAGGACCGCCACCCTGCCGGCGGACACGCGCCGGCTTGCTGATGGCGCCGCGCAGGTCGCGGCCGGCAACGCCGCGCTTAACACCAAGGTGCAGGGCCTGGCCGGCCAGGTGGCCGCCTCCGAACAGGCTGCCGCCCAGGCGCAGCGCAGCCGTGTGGTCGCGGCCAACAGCCGGCTCGTCGCCGCCGGGACCGTCACCCCGGCCCAGGCGGAGGCAATCCTGGCGGACTTCGATGCAAATGCGGCACCGCCCGCAGCTCCTGGCCCGGCGTCCGGCCTTAAGTCCGCGGCAGGGCAGATCCAGCAACTGGCGGACGGGTCAGCTGCCGTCAGCGCGGGCGCGGCCAGGCTGGCGGAAGCCACCCCCGCCCTCGGCGGCGCCATCACCCAGGCATCCACCGGCGCAGACCAGCTGTCCGGCGGCGCGGCCACCCTCGCCGCCGGACAGCAGAGCGCCCTCGACGGCGCCGCAAAGCTCTCCGACGGGGCGCAACAACTCGACGACGGCGCTGCCCGGCTGGAGAGCGGAGCGGCCACGGCCTCCGGCGGCTCCCGCACCCTCGCCGATGAACTCAGCAAGGGCGCGGGCCAGGTCCCCAACCCCGACGACGCCCAGAAGGACAGCCTGGCCAAGGTCATTGCGGACCCGGTTGCCGTCAGCAACGTCTCGCAGGCCAAGGCCGGCTCCTACGGTGCGGGTCTGGCACCGTTCTTCCTCACCCTGGCTCTCTGGATCGGTGTCTTTATGCTGATCCAGGCGATGCGGCCCGTCACCCAGCGGGCGCTGGCGTCGAACGCCCCGGCGTGGAAGATCGCCGTCGGCGGCTGGCTGCCGTTCCTGGCAGTCTCGGCCGTCCAGGCGAGCCTGCTCACTCTCGTGGTGGATGTGGGCCTGGGGCTCAACCCGGCCCACCCCTGGCTGATGTGGTTCCTCATGCTGGCCGCCGCGATGGCTTTCAGCGCGATTATCCAGGGTGTGGTGGCGCTGCTCGGTTCCACCGGCAAGCTCGTGGTGCTCATCCTGCTGGTGCTGCAGCTGGTCTCCTCCGGGGGCACCTTCCCCTGGCAGACCACTCCCCAGCCGCTCCACGTGGTGCACCAGCTCCTGCCCATGGGCTACGTGGTCAATGGCATGCGGCACCTGATCTACGGCGCCGATCTGGCCGTCATCCTGCCAACGATGCTGGGGCTGCTTGGCTACACTTTGCTGGGTACCGCCATGTCCACCCTGGCCGTACGGAAGCACAAGTACTGGACCCTCAAGACCCTGAAACCGGAGATCGCCGTATGAGCAGCCGCGCGGACAGCAGCCTGTCGCCTTCCGTCGACGCCCGGACCCGGGGCGAAACGCCGAAGAAGCTCCGTCCCGCCCGCACCAACGCGACCCGGCAGAAGCTGTTCGAGGCGTCGATGGAACTCATCGGAGAGCGCGGCGTAGCCGGGGTGACGGTCGATGAGATCGCTGCGGCCGCCGGGGTCTCCAAGGGCACGGTGTACTACAACTTCGGCAGCAAGTCGGACCTGATCGCCCAGCTGCTGCGCCACGGCGTGGACATTCTGCTGACACGACTCCTGAGCGTCCGGGACGATTCGACCGACCCGCTCGTGGCGATGGAGGGGATGATCGGCCAGGCCATGGACTTCATGGATGAGTACCCGTCCTTTGCCAGGCTTTGGGTCAGCGAGAACTGGCGGACCCCCAGCGAGTGGCAGGACACCTTCACCGAACTCCGGGGACGGCTGCTCGGCGTGGTCGGAGCCGCCATTGACGCCGTGGCTGCCGTCTACCCGGTGGATTCTGCCGTGTCCCGGGGCAGCCTGGAGACCGCCATCTTCGGGGCCTGTTTTGTTGTCGGCCTGGATCGGCAGACCTACAACCCGGAGCGGACCCGGCAGCAGAGTGTCGCCGCGATTATGGCGTCCATGCGCGGCTACCTCGTGAAATAGCCCTCCTCGGGGATGATGGATCACATGCGTCACATGGGTATCAGCGGCAGGATCGCCATCGGAGCGTTTTTCGCTGCCCTGGCGCTGCTGGCGCTGGCCGGCATCACGCTGCACGGGACCGTGGGCCTGTGGTTCCTGGCAGCCTCCGTTGCGGCGTACGTGGCGTGCGTGTCCGAGGTGGTCATCCGCCGGCGGCACACCACCCTGATGGCCAGCGGGATCGGCAGCGTCCTTTTCATCGCGTTCGGCATCGCGTTCCTGCGGCAATGGGGGCTGGCGTTCAACGCCGACCCGGATGCCATGTCCGCCCGGGTGGATTCCGACCAGCCGGACCTGTACTTCTACCTGGCGGCGGCATCCGGCGCCGCCACGCTGCTGCTGCTCTTTGCCGGAACGGTGCTCCCGGGACGGCGTCCGCGCGGCGCCGCCCACGCCCCGCGGCGCCGCCCGGCGTCGACATCCGGGGGCGCCGCTCCCCGGCGACCCGCCGCCCGGCCATCCTCATCCCGGCCGGCATCCGCGGCCAGGGCTCAGTCGGCCCGGGTACCTGCTCCGCGAGCAGCATTCCCCGCAGCCAAGCGCCCGGCGTCATCTGCCGGCGGCACATCCGCGGCCAAGGCACCCGCATCCAAGGCATCCGCGGCCAAGTCATCCGCGAAGTCCCCGGCACGCCGTTCGGCGCCGGCCTCGCCCCGGCGCTGAGCCCGCGGTCCCGGCGCAAGGCCGGCGCGGGTGGCCCGGCCCCCAAAGCCCAGTACCGCCGTCGCCACCCCGGCAAGAAGCAGGAGCCCTCCGGTCACATCGGCCGGAGACGGCACCTCGCCCAGGACCAGCCACGCCGTCATCATCCCCACCACGGGGACCAGGAGCGTGAACGGCACCACGGCGGAGGACGGGTAGAGCCCCAACAACCGGTTCCAGATGCCGTAGCCCACGAGCGAACCGAAAACCGCAGTGTACAGGGCGCTCAGGAGGGTCACCGGCTGCACCTCCACGAGGGCCTGCGACACCGCGGCCGGGCCGTCGACCAGCAGCGACAGGCCCAGCAAGGGCAGCGGGACTACGGCGCCGGACCACACTACGAGGCTCAGCCCCGAGGCAGCCCTCGCCTTTCGGGCAACGATGTTCCCGGCGGCCCAGGACAGGGCAGCGGCCAGCACAATGATGAGCGGCAGGACCGGGGCCACCAGGCTTCGACCGACGGCGACGACGGCCAGGCCGGCGACGCCCAGCACGACGCCGGCAAACTGCCGGCGGCTGGGGCGTTCACCGAGGAAGCCGGCCGCCAGGAGCACTGTCAGCAGCACCTGCGCCTGCAGGACCAGGGAGGCGAGCCCGGCGGGCATGCCCAGCGCCATGGCCAGGTAAAGGAGGCCGAACTGGCCGGCGCTCATCAGGAGTCCGACGCCGACGACCGCCTGCCAGCTGACGTCCGGCTTCCGGATGAAGAAGATGCACGGAATCACCACCAGCGTGAAGCGCATGGCCACGAAGAGCAGCGGGGGCATCTCTGCCCCGTCCGGGTGCAGGCCAAGGTCGATCGCGACGAAGTTGACGCCCCACAGCACGGCGACGAGCAGGGCCAGCGCGGAATGGCGAGGGTTCACACTGCCACTATGCCGGTTCCGGCCGCGGCCTGCCCCTGCGACGCGGGTTCAGCCCGACGTCCAGGGCCGGAGCCCAGGGCCGGCCTGGAGGTCAGAGGTTCCGGGGATGGTCACCCCGGGGCTGGTTGTCTCCGGAGTTGGGGGCAGGGTCGCCCGTGACGGGGTTCCGTGTGCTGCGGTCCCGCCGGAGTTCCTCGCCGCCGCTTCCTTCCGGGGGCGCGTCCTCCGGCGCCCGGGTATCACCGTGTTCGCCGGTAACAACGTCCGGATCCAGCTCATCGGCCTTCTGGAGTTGCTCGTGGGCGCCGGCATGGCCCCGGTCCGCCTCTTCCTGGCGAGCACGGGCTTCTTCGCGCAGGCGTTCCGCGTCGACTTCCGCCTGCTTCGCGTCCGCTTCGGCGCGGGCAGCCTTCGCCTCGCGTTCCTTTGCGCCGAGCTCGTCCGCACGGGCGTGCTCGCGCATCTCCACAGCCCGGTTGCGGTCCTCGGCCATCTTGCGTCTGCGGCCGAACATGACCGCCACGGCCACGATCGCGAGCACCACAACGACGCCGACGATGATCCCTATGAGCTGTCCTGAATCCACGATGATCAACCTCTTCTCTAGGCCCGACTGAAAACCATGAGTACACAGGATCAGTAAACAGCGGAATCGCCGGAATGACTATGCGTTCGGGGCTTCATTCGGGCACGAGGCAGCGCCGTCAAGCCGGCTACTTGGACCGGGGTACCTGGAACTGCGTGAGCCGGGCGTCCTGGCCGTCCAGCTCGGCCCAGGACTTCTCGGTCTCCAAAACGGTAAGCCCGCTGGTGGGGTACCTGGTGGCTGCGTCCATGTAGGCATCGTGGTTGGAATCGCGCGAGGCCAGATGCATGGCGAGATCCTGCACGCCGGGCATATGCGAGATCACCATGAGAGTGGTGACGGTGTCCGGGACATGGTTGATGACAGCCAGCATCCGCAGGGCCGAGGTGGCGTAGAGCCCGTCCTCAAGTTTCGGCGTGGGTGCCTTGTCGCCGAGTTCGCTGCACACCCAGGTGCAGGTCTGGCGGGTCCGCAGGGCACTGGAGCACAGGATGAAGTCGGGAATCACGCCATGTTTGAGCAACCATTTTCCGGCCAGGGGCGCATCACGGTGACCGCGTTCTTCCAGCGGACGGTCATGATCCGCGACGCCGCCTGGCCAGTCCGCCTTGGCATGGCGCATGATCACCAGCCGTTTGATGTGATGCGCGCTCATGGTTCAATCCTAGTGCTGGGGCTGATCCCCGAGCGCGCATCCCACGGAGGCCTCGTCAGTCGTCGAGGATGAAGGTCACTTCAAGCACGACGTGCCAGGCAACCACCGCGCCGTCCTTAATTTCAACTTTCTGTTCCTTGACCCACGCGCCGGTCACATTGCGCAGTGTCATGTTTGCCCGGTCGATGCCCTCCTTAACGGCAGCGTCGAACGAGGTCTTGGAGTTGGCGCTCAGGGTAGTAATACGTGCAACAGACATGGTTCCTCCCAATAGTCGGATCAACGCTCCGAGCCTACGCCGCACCCCCGAAACACAACAGAGTCCAACAGCCACCCAACAGCCGCGAAGGCCAAAACCCGGCAGCCAGCCCACGCAAAGCCCCCGCCGCCAGACGTGAGGGCGCTGCCCGGCGGAAGCGAAGCGGCTTTCCGCGTAGTGCCGCATCGCCGACTGAGGAACGAACGAGGTGGCTAAGGCACGGCGGAAAGTCGCTGAAGCTGCCGCGAAAGCGCCCGCCCCCAGAAGAGGAACGGGCGCTTTGCGCAGGTTAGAAGCTAGATCGAGTATTCCGGAGCGGCCCAGACAACAACCTCGGGGTGCTCATAGAACCGGTACCCCTGGCCGCGCACCGTCCGCACCGTGTTGGCGAGGCGTCCGAGCTTGGAGCGCAGGCGGCGGATGTGGACGTCGATAGTGCGCTCATTGGGCACCTCTTCTGCGTTGCGCCACAGGCCCTCGAGCAGCTCGTCACGGCCCACGGTACGGGTGCCGTTCTCCACGAGGTAGTTCAGGAGCTCGAATTCCTTGAACGTGAGGTTCAGGGATTCGCCGTCGAGGTGGACCTCGCGGCGGGCCAGGTCGATCAAGACACCGGACGGCCGCGGATCCTGCGGCTGCTGCAGGCGGGCCGCCTCGGCGCGCTGGCGGGCGCCACCGGTGGGGTCACCAAAGGTAGAACGGACGACGTCGAGCGCTGAACCCGGGGCACTGGCCGGCGCAACGGCGACGGCGGCATAGCTTTCAGCACCGGAGACAAGGGACTGGGCGTAGGTGCGGATCTCCTGGGCAAGCTTGGCAATAGATGTGCCGGCAGCCGCCGCAGTCTCTTCGTCAATACCCATGTAGAGCACAAAGCCGCGGGCAACATTATCGGCCGGGACAGGCCGCACCGGGCTGCCGTTGCCCGGCGCAACCACGGGAGTGGGCGCCGTCGCAAGTTCGGCCGGAACGGCGCGGAGTTGACCGTAGGAACTCGGGTTGTAGCCCTGCGCCGCGTAGCCCGGGGCCGGGAAGCTGATGCCGGATCCGGTGGGGAACGACGGGCTGCCGCCGAACCCCTGGCGGATGCCGGAGGCCTGGCCGGCCTTGCTGGCGTTACGGACGGAGATATGGACGTATCCGGATGCAACTGACATGGCTTGCTACCTCAATGTGAATGGCCGTCATCGCGGCTCGAATGCTAGTTTCCCCGCAATGAAAAATGGGGAGGGGCGCCCGACACCGGGCTGGGGCGAATGCCTAGAAACTCTTGGGGTGTAAAAGTTAGGCGTGCATTCGACAACAGCGCATCTCGGAATCAGCGGGTGAGCTGAACCAGGAAGCTGCGACTGCAGGTGCTGTTGAGTTCTTGTTCACAATTGAAGTGTGCAACGTAACAATGAAAACTTGCAAGTAACAATGGATCCCACAGTCCACGTTGTGAGACGAAAACCGGAAATGTAGTGCAGATCACAATTCTTCTCTGCCAGTCAAATATCGGGAGTTGTGCATAGTGCACGCCCACTTCGGCGATGCTGTCGAAGATTCTTCGGCTAGAGGGTGCGATGACTTGAATTTATTCAGACTCGGGCGATTCGGCAAAACCGTTCGCCTACTGATCATTCAATGTCCACCGTCCCACAGAGTGGGCACCCTGACTGGCCCCGAAAATGCCTCGCGGCCGGGTGCTGCGGGCTCCGGCAGGTTGCGGTGGCCGTTAGTGTTCGTTGTTCGCTCCGGTGCCACGGCAGCATCCAGCTCGCTAGGCTGGGATTCACAGGTGACGCACAGGATCCCCAAAGCCGCGCCTAACCGGCAGAACGGAGAGTTGTCCCATGGCCACCTCGCACTCCATGACCAATAACCTCCCTCTTCTCGCGCATCCGGACGGCTCCCCTATCCGTGCCCTTGTGGTGGACGACGAACCCAGCCTCTCCGAGCTCATGAGCATGGGGCTGCGGATGGCAGGCTGGTCCGTGGCGGTCGCGAGCGACGGACCCGAAGCGGTGAAACTCGCCAAAGAGTTCCGCCCCGACGTACTGGTTCTCGACGTGATGCTTCCCGGATTCGACGGCGTTGAGCTCCTCGGCCGGATTCGCTCCTTCGCCCCGGAAGTCCCGGCCCTGTTCCTTACTGCCAAGGACGACGTCCAGGACCGGATCACCGGCCTCGCCGCCGGAGGCGACGACTATGTCACCAAGCCATTCAGCATGGAGGAGGTGCTGCTGCGGCTGCACCGGCTGGTCCAGCGCTCCGGTGTGGCAGCAATAGACACCGCCGAACTCGTGGTCGGGGATCTGGTCCTCAACATCGACACCCGGGACGTCACACGGGCCGGCGAGGAACTGCACCTCACGGCGACGCAGTTTGAGCTCCTGCGCTACCTCATGGAAAACCCCAAACGCGTCATCAGCAAGGCCCAAATCCTGGACCGGGTCTGGGACTACGATTTCGGTGGCCAGGCCAACATCGTCGAACTCTACATTTCCTACCTCCGCAAGAAGGTTGACGCCAGCCACCCGTCCATGATCCATACCGTGCGCGGCGCCGGCTACGTCCTGAAGCCGGCGGAGTGATCCGTGCCCACTCGCACCCATAGGACAGGCGCCGATCAGCCAGGCGCCCCCGGGCGAAGCTGGCGCAACCCGTCCACGTGGCATCTGCGCACCCGGCTGGTCCTAGTCACCATGGGCTTGCTCGTGGCGATCTGCGGTGCCGTCGGAGTGTTCAGCTATGCCTCGATGGACCTGTTCCTGACGAGGCAACTGGACTCGCAGCTTGAGCAGGCGTCCGGACGGGCCCGGGAATTCGGCCGCCCCGGACCAGGGAACGGCGACGTCCGCCGGGATCCGCTGGAAGCCCGGGGCCAGGGCGTCGGCACCCTCAATGCGCGGATCCTCAACGGCGTCGTCAGCAGCGCCGGCTTCCTCGCCGATGATGCCAGCCGCAAATCCCTCTCCGCCGGGGACAGCGAGATACTGGGGGTGCTCACACCCAACGTCGGCCCCGTGGACCGCGTTCTCTCCGCTGGTGCGTACCGGCTCACTGCCGCCCGGGCCCCTTCCGGCGACGTCATAGTAACCGGGCTGCCGCTCGCCGAGAAGCAGAACACCCTGGCCTCGCTGGTGTGGACCATGGTGGTGGTCTCCGCCGGCGGTCTCGTACTGATCGGCCTCGCCGGCACGGCCCTGATCCGCCGGACCATGAAGCCGCTCGAACAGCTGTCCGGAGTGGCCACCCAGGTCTCCCGCCTACCGCTCGACGCCGGCGAGGTGGCACTCGCCGTGCGGGTTCCGGCGTCGGCGGCGCATCCCGGCACGGAAGTGGGAAGCGTTGGCTTTGCGCTGAACCAGATGCTGGACAACGTCTCCAACGCCCTTGAATCGCGGCAGCAAAGCGAAATGAAGGTGCGCCAGTTTGTGTCCGATGCCTCGCATGAGCTGCGCACCCCGCTGACCGCCATCCGCGGCTACACCGAGCTGATGCGGATGACCGAACACTTCACGCCGGACGGGGAGAACTCCCTGGCGCGGGTGCAGAGCCAGTCCCAGCGGATGACCACGCTGGTGGAAGACCTGCTGCTGCTGGCGCGCCTGGACGAGGGCCGGCCGCTCAAGTTCAGCGACGTCGACCTCACCCGGCTGGCGATCGAGACGGTCAGCGACGAGAAGGTCATGGCCCCGGACCACCTCTGGCAGCTGGAGCTCCCGGAAGAGCCGGTGGTGGTCCGCGGCGACGCGACCGCACTGCACCAGGTGCTGGCGAATCTGCTGTCCAACGCGCGCAAGCACACCGGCCCCGGTACAGCGGTGGTCACCGGAGTGGCGCGGCTCGCCGACGGGAGCGCCGTGGTGACGGTAACGGACAACGGCAGCGGGATCGCCCCCGAGTTTGTCGGCCGGATCTTCTCGCGCTTCGCCCGGGCCGACGCCGCCCGCAAAAACCCGGCAGTCACGACGGCCGCACATGCCGCCACCGGGGCCTCCGGCAGCCCGGGGGTGCCGGGTGCGACGGCAGCGACGGCGGCGACGGGCGCGACGGGTCCGACGGGCGCCCCGGCGATGCCGGGTGCGACGGCGGCGACGGGTCCGACGGTGGCTGAACCCACGGCCGAGGGGACCAGCGGGCTGGGGCTCTCCATTGTGCAGTCGATTGTGGAGGCGCACGGCGGGACTGTCGAGGTCATCTCCCGGCCGGGCCGCACGGAGTTCACCGTCCGGCTTCCCGCTGGTCCGCCGAGCCCGCCGAGCCCGCCGCTTCGACGGTTCCCTGCCGGCTAGACGACACTTAGCGTCGAACCCGCCGGGAACCATCGAAGCGGGGCTCAGGCTAGGCCGCGGAAGCACAAGGCGACGCACCGCCGTCGCCCTGCTTGTTACCGAAATGTGACATTTGTTTCCGGCTCCTGTACCGTTTTTAGGGTGCGGCCGCCACAGGGCCGCGCATCCGGACGGACGCCAAACTCTGCCGCTTCCCGGATTCCGCTCGACCAGGCAGAGGCGGGGAACCCAGAGTTCCCGGACATTCTGCATCTTTGCACCCTTGGGGTGAAGCCGACACGTGAGATTCCGTGCGGCCGGATATCGCATCCGAACCCGACAGCTAACTCCGCAGGCGTTGAGAGGCGATCATGACTGAATTCAAAGTACCAACGCGCCACAAGAGCGCCCAGCAGGCAACCCGTTCGACGGCTTCGCGCCACCGCGCGGCGGACACCAATCCCGCGTCAACCCGGTCCCGGTTCACCGCGAGCCTCGGATCCACCGGCCGTCGCGCCGCCCTCGTTGCCACCACCTGCGCGGTGCTCGTCGGGATCGGGGCTGCCGGGCAGGCCGCCGAGACCGCCAACCGCAACGCCAGCGCCGGCAGTTCCAGCGGGGCTTCGGCCACCACCGCCGACCCGCTGACGCACCTGGACTTCGAACGTGTCCGCGTCGATTCGCAGTCGGCCCTTCCCGACACCGCCAGTCTCGCGCCCCAGACCGAAGAGGTGAAGCCCGCTGAAGTCCCCGCCGCCGCGGCTCCC
This sequence comes from Arthrobacter sp. CG_A4, assembly GCF_035985125.1. NCBI lineage: Bacteria > Bacillati > Actinomycetota > Actinomycetes > Micrococcales > Micrococcaceae > Arthrobacter > Arthrobacter sp. CG_A4. Next base: position 15,946 of record NZ_JAXCID010000028.1, read on the forward strand.
GCACCCGAGCCTGCTCCGGCACCCGCACCCGCACCCGCACCCGAGCCTGCTCCGGCACCCGCACCCGCACCTGAGCCCGCACCGGCACCGGCACCGGCACCGGCCAAGCCCGTTGCTGTCGACGACCCTGCCGGCGCGCAGGCCTACGCTGCCGCGCAACTGGGAACTTACGGCTGGGCTCCCAGCGAGATGCAGTGCCTTCAGACGCTGTGGACGAAGGAATCCGATTGGAAGACCACCGCCACGAACCCCAGCAGCGGGGCATACGGTGTGGTCCAGTCCCTGCCGGCCGAGAAGATGGCCAGCGCTGGCCCGGACTACCGGACGAACTACCGGACCCAGATCAACTGGGGCCTGAACTACGTCAAGGAGCGCTATGGCTCCCCCTGCGGCGCCCTGAACTTCCACTACGCCAACAACTGGTACTAGACAGCCGGCACGGCCAGCCTGAAGCACGGCCAGGCGAGGAGCCCCGGATCCACAGGATCCAGTCCATGCGGTTCAGGTGAGGCCGCGCCGGTGTTTTCCGGAACCCCCCGGAACCCCCCAGCCGCCTCCGGCGCCAGTTTCGCCGACGGCGGGCTTAGCCTGCCACGCCGTAGAGGCGGTCGCCGGCGTCGCCCAGACCCGGGACGATGTAAGACTTTTCGTTGAGCTTCTCGTCGATGGAGGCGAGGACGATGGTCACGTTGGCGTCGGCAAGCTCCTCTTCCAGCTTGGCCAGGCCCTCCGGGGCGGCCAGCAGGCAGATGCAGGTGACGTCGGAGGCGCCGCGCTTAAAGAGGAACTTGATGGCCTCCCGCAAGGTGCCGCCGGTTGCAAGCATCGGGTCCAGCACGAAGATCTGCCGGTCCGTGAGGTTCTCGGGGAGTCGCTCGGCGTAGGTGATGATGTCAAGGGTTTCTTCATCCCGGGCCATGCCCAGGAAGCCAACCTCGGCGGTCGGGACCAGCTTGGTCATACCCTCGAGCATGCCGAGCCCGGCGCGCAGGATAGGGACCACCAGCGGGGTGGGCTTGGTGAAGGCGGTGCCGATCGTGATGCTGACCGGCGTCTCGATGGTCACCGGCTCGGTGCGGACGTCGCGGGTCGCCTCGTAGGCGAGGAGCGTAACGAGTTCCTCGGTGAGCTGGCGGAAGACCGGGGAAGGGGTGTTCTTGTCCCGCAGAACGGTGAGCTTATGGGCGACCAGCGGGTGGTCCACAACGAGAATGCGCATGGGTCAAAACTATCACCCGGCGGCAGTTGACCCGCCCGTCGGACCGCGGGTCACCCGCCCGTCGGACCGCGGGCGCCGAGCCCGTCCGCAGTGGTGTCTTCGTTCCCGGCCGCGCTCCCGGCAGCACCGGTATCGGGGCCGGGGCCCGCACCCTTCGCGGGGCCTGGGCCGCCGCCGTCGGGGCGTCCGTCCATCAGGTGCGCCGGATGGTCGAAGGTCGGCGCCGGGCCCGCATGCCCGCGGTGCCGCAGCACATGGAACAGCCGGTGTGCCAGGATCACGATGCCCAGCCAGGCAAGGCCGAGGAGCCACGCGGCGATCACATCCGTCATCCAGTGATGCCCCAGGAAAACCCTACTCAGGCCCATCGCCGCGACGAAGATCACACCGGCGGCGATCACCGCGACGCGGGCCGAGGTCTTCTTGAGCTGGAGGCAGGTCAGATAAACCAGCACGCCGATGACCACGGTGGAGTTGAGTGCGTGCCCGCTGGGGAAGGATGGGGAGGTTTCGTAGGGCGGCACGGCATGGACAAAATCCGGGCGGGCGCGGCCCACCAGGTTCTTCCCGAACGTGGTGGCCGTGATGGACACAGCCGTGGCACCGCAGACCAGGATGATCGGCCGCCAGGTGCGGTTTAGCCAGGTGAGCCAGGCGGTGAGGATGCTCGCCAGGATCGGCATGCCGATGCTTCCGCCAACATTGGTGAAACCTGTGGCGGCCGAGTTGATCTCCGGGGTGCGCAGGTCTTCGGCGAGGGCCAGCGCAGGTCTGTCCAGATTCGCGAGTCCCGCCTCGTCCACCACGTTGTCGTACACTTCGGCGCCAAGCAATGCCAGCGCCACCACAACAACTCCGCCGGCCAGCAGGGTGAGCCACAGGGCAGCGTAGGGGACCACCCATTTACCCCAACGCTCTGCAAAGGTCTTCACGGCCGTCTCCTCAATCCTTTGCTTTTCACAGCTGCCCTTTCGTCGAAACTATCATTGAGCAATGACTTCTCCGGAGCCCCGCCATACAGAGTGGATGGGCCTTGCCCTTGCTGAGGCGCGGGCTGCGCTGGCAACGGCGGACGTGCCGATCGGCGCCGTCGTCATCGGGCCCGACGGCGCGGTGCTCGGCTCCGGGCGCAACGAACGCGAAGCGCTGGGGGACCCGACGGCGCACGCCGAGATGGTGGCGATCCGCGGGGCCGCGGCCCGGCTGCGGCAGCGAAGCGTCCTGGCCGGCAGGCCCGGTGACGGCTGGCGGCTGGCGGACTGCACCCTGGTGGTAACGCTGGAGCCCTGTGCCATGTGCGCCGGGGCGGTGGTGCTGGCCCGCATTCCGCGGGTGGTGTTCGGCGCGTGGGACGAGAAAGCCGGGGCGGCCGGCTCGGTGTTCGACATCCTCCGCGAACGACGGCTCAACCACTGGGTGGAAGTGTATGCCGGGGTCCGGGAACAGGAAAGCGCGGCCCTGCTGCGCGACTTCTTCGCCGGGCACCGCGGCAGCTGAACCTCGGTCATCACCGCTCCCCCTCTGTGCCTGATTCGCCTGGCCGGCGCTATTTTCCCGCGGGGGCTGTTGCGGAGGCTGATGCGTCAGCTGCCGCGGATGCCGCCAGCGCGTCGATCCGTGTCTGCCGGGTGGCCGGTGAATCGAGGCTGAAGGCGCGGAAGTCGGCCAGGTCCTCCCGGATCCAAGCCTCCACTTGGGCGATCCGCCGGGTCACCGCCGGAGTTGTGGTGTGAAACAGCCAGGGCACGATCCGTTCCTTGCCCGGCTCGTACTGCCATAGCCCGATGATCCGGCCGCGGTCCAGGATGGGGTGGTCGGGGAGGTCGGCCTGCAGCCCGAGCGGGGCCATCACCTGTCTGCCGGTGTCGCCCCTTTCAGCGCCGTCCTCGTCGAGCATCTCCGCGGCGTTGCGGCGCAGCAGCACCAGCGAATCCGTCCCGGCGAGCAGCTGGATCTGCTCTTCGGCAGGTTCCTCGAACGCGGCGAGGAGTTCGACGTCGTCGGGCAGCATCCACAGCCCCCCGCCCCCGGCGGTGGTCACCTCGACGGCGCCGACGGCGGCCAGCGCCGCCCTGCTCTGGGCCACGGTGAAGGCCGTGAACCACTGGGACTGTTTGAACGTGGCTCCGCCGGTCCAGCCGAGGTAGCGGCGGATGAGCTCTGCCCGGGATGCGTCGGCGGCGAGCGGGTTGGGCGGCAGGCCCCAGAGCTCGTAGGCGTAGCGCTGCTGGTCCAGACGTCCGGTGGCCGGCACGCGGCGGATCCGTCCCTGTGATTGCAGGATGCCGAGGGCAGTGGGCAGGGTGGTGGTGGCGCCCTTCTTCCTGCCTTCTTCGCCGAGGTTCCGCACGGAGTCGCCGAGTTCGTCCTTGAGCTGGCGCGGATCCAGCGGCGCGCCGGCTTCGGCGAGGGTGTGCAGCACCTGCTCCTCGAGCAGCGTGATTTCGCCGCGGTCCACGCCGAGCCGGCCCACGACCTTGACCGTCGCCTCGGCCGCGTCACGCCCCAGTTGCAGCGCCCAGGCGAAGTCGTCCCGGCCCAGGACGTACGTGCAGCCGCGGGCGGTGGGGAGTTCGAGGATCCGATGCGCGTGGACGTCGGCGTCCACCTGTTCGCGTCGGATGCCTGCGCGGGCGAAGAGCGTGAGGTAAGGGTTGGCGCCGCCCACGGAGCGCGCCCAGCCGGCCCGGGCAAACACCTGTTCCGCGCTGCAGCCGGCGAGCGAGCCGTCGAGGCCCTGCCGGTGCCAGGCCCAGGCGCGGAGCCGCTCCGAGGTGAGGGTCCGGGCCGGCGGCGCATTCGCGGCCAGCGTCTGGGTGCTGAGGGGCTCTCGCATCATGGGGTCATTGTCCAACAGCTTGTGCGGCAGGGGAATCGTCTGCGGCGGTCTTCTCGTGCGGCTTGGCTGCCGGGCGCCGCCCGGGTCGCTGCCCGGGCGCCCTGCCGACGGGGCGCCGTCCGGGGCGCCGTCGAGGGCCGCCAGCACCGTCAGTGCGGTGGCGTTCCAGCCCGGCAGGGTGGTCTCCCCCGGCCTGGCCCCGGCCGCAGGGCACCCAGCCGCCGCCGGTCCGCCGCGCTGCCCACCGGCCAGTCGCCGTCGAGCGGCACGTCTCCACGGCGGATCCCAGGACGGACAGCTCCCGGGTGAGGGCCGCGTTGTAGGCGTTGCCGCCGTAATTGTGGCGCACGTTGCCGGGCACCACCAGGCGGATGCGGAGGCCGGACGGCCGCACGGGGCTTCCTATCGGGCGCCGAAGTCGAGCGAATAGCTGGCCCAGGCGTCGGGTGTCTCGCGCAGGGTGACGTCCAGCCCGGCGAGTTCCTGCCCGTCCTTGCCCCCGCGGATCCGGGCGGCCACCGCGTCTGCGATGTACTGGGCCAGAGCCTCGGTGGTGCTCAGCTTCCCGGCGAAATCGGGGTGCTCATCCAGGTTTTTGTAGTTCAGCCGCTCGAGGATCGAATCCAGCACCCCGCCGGCCTCACCGATGTCCAGCACAATCGAGTCATCGTTCAGAGCCCGACGGCGGAAAGTCACCTCCGTGACGAAGGTGGCACCGTGCAGTCCCTGGGCCGGGCCGAATGCAGCTCGCGGGAGGCTGTGGGCGATCATGAAATTGCGGCGGACAGTCAGGCTGAACACGGTCTAGCACCTCGGGTCTGCTGTTGCGGGGGCATCAAGGGCGGGGCATTCGATGACTGGATATTCAATGACGTGGCAGAGCGCGTCCAGGGTGCCGTCAGAGAGCCGCTGGACGACGTCGGGAAGCTCGTCGAAGCCGGAGGACCCGGTAAGGAAAACTTCGAAGAGGGGATCGCTCAGCAGCGAAACGGCGAGCCGGAGCCGGTCCGCGTTGGTGCGGCGGTGGCGGCGGGCGCGGGCCACCACGCCCACCTGGCTGGCGCGAATGGAGAGCCGGCGGGCATGGAAATCCTCCCCCAGCGGCAGCGTGACACTCCGGTCGGCGTACCAGGACATTTCGATGACGTCGCCCTCGTCACCCACAAGCTGCAGGCTCCGTTCCAGGCCTTCCTGCGAGGCGGAGCAGTGGATGACAATGTCGCAGTCCGGCAGGGCGTCGTCGGGGTGGCTGAAGACGACGCCGAGCGTTTCGGCGAACGCGCGTTTGGCGGGGTCGACGTCGATCAGCTGCAGCCGGCCGAGCGGGAAAGTGCTGAGCAGTTTGGCCACCATGCCGCCGACGAGGCCGGCGCCGATTACGGCAACGCGATCACCCAGGCGGGGCCCGGCCTCCCATAGTCCGTTGACGGCGGTCTCGACGGTTCCCGTGAGGACGGCGCGGCGGGCCGGAACGCCGTCGGGAACCAATGTGAGGGAGTCGACCGGAACGATGTAGCGGTTCTGGTGCGGGTACAGGCAGAAGACCGTCTTCCCTGCCCAGTCCGCGGGGCCTTCCTCGACGATCCCGACAGAGAGATAGCCGAACTTCACCGGGGACGGAAAGGAGCCTTCCTGGTTGGGCGCGGCCATTTCCCCGGCCACGCAGTCAGGGACGCGGGCGTTGTGCACCACCAGTTCGGTGCCCTTGCTGATGCCCGAGTACAGCGTCCGCACGAGGGCTTCGCCGATGCCGGGGGCGGGCAGCGCCTCGCACCGAAGTTCCCCCTGTTCGGGGCCGACGGTCCAATATGCGGTGGCCGTGGTCTGCCGAGCCGTCTTCTGGTCTGCGTTGCTCATCTTGCTGACGAATCTAGTCCCCTGCCCATGCGCGGGGAAGAGCCGCGCAGCCCGGGCGCGCCGTGTTGAACTGCCCGTTTTGTGGATGAGCGCTTTGCTCCGGTAGCCTGTTCAGGTTGGTGACGTGTCCGAGCGGCCGAAGGTGCAACACTCGAAATGTTGTTTGGTGAAAGCCAACGTGGGTTCAAATCCCACCGTCACCGCCAAGTGGCAAGGCCCCTGCTTCCCTTGCAAACAAAGGGAAGTGGGGGCTTTTTCTTTGTCTGTAACTTACTCGTTGGCAAAGAATTGGCAAGAATTCTTGTACGGCGTGCTCGCCCAGCCGCCAACTGTGCGCTTCGGCCCATGGCCGACGGGCAGTCACGGCCCCGGACCGCAAAAGGCCCAAAACTAGTAGCTCAGCTGCGGCGTGACGGTAATTGTGTCCGCACCGACGTCCAGGCGCGCATTGAAACTGAAGTCGACAACCACATCCAGATCCGAAAATCCACCGCTAAAATTGTCCTGTTGCCTGGCCGTGACACGAGCCTTCCCAGCGAGCGGGGCAATTGTCCACTGTCCATCGAATGCTTCGATGCTTACCGCCGGATACTCGGTGATTGTCCAGTTGATGGTTCCGTCTTTCACCAAATTGCCCGTGGAATGGTAGAACGGGCAGCCCGGCTGGAGTCGCTGCTCTTTGACGGCCTCCGCCGCACACGTGTCGAGAAATTCCTTGACCTTCAAGGCTACCGTCTGGTTCAGTTCGTCCGTGGCTTGGGTGAGAAGAATAAGTGGTGGTACGGGAGAGTCGGTCCCCGACACAATCGCACGGGTCGCAGGAGCAGAGAAGTAGTCGCCATTCAGGGACGCCTCGTACTCTCCGGGGTAGAACACGGCAAACTTGTTTCTTCCGCCCGGCATATTCACGGGTACACCGTTGACCGTAGCCTCGCTCGAATTTACGACGGTTACTTCCACAGTGGGCAGGGGCGCAGGAACAAATGCCCATTTACTGAAGACCAGCCATTCCGTCCCGGAACGTTCCAGCAGAAACTCACTGCGCTGCTGCCGTCCATCGATCGTGTAGTCCACTGGCACCATGACTCGGCTGCCTCCGCGTGGTTCCGTATCGCCGATTTCTGCATTCGAAATCCGAGCGGCTGATGTCTGCAGCGCGGAACCGTCGAGCATGGCAGCGTTCGACTGCGGGACAGAAGCCCGAAGTATCCCGAGCGCCCGCCCACCCTCGCCATCTCGGAGGGCTTGCAGATACTCGCGCACGGGCTGTTGGGGGCTTGCGAGCGAGTTATTGACAAGGGCGACCGACACGATGGCCGCCACGACGGCCAGCATCAACACCAGCAGCCACCGGGCCGCGATTCGGACCACTGCCTGACTCGTTCTCACACACCCACGTTACCTGCACTACGGAAAGGACTCAGACGAATAGCTCCTTCGTGCGGCGTCGAGGGCCGCGCCGCACCGGGCTTCGGCGACGTGAGATACACGCCATGCCCTCCGGCCGCCGCCGGCCACGCGCCGGAACAAGCGCGTCATTGGCGAATGCGCCGCTCCCCCTGGAGGACAATGCGTCTATGACCAACGACGCTCCCCGCCCGGTCTACTTCCTCTCGGACAGTACGGGCATCACCGCGGAAACGCTCGGCAACACCTTGCTGACGCAGTTTCCCGAGAACGATTTTGACCGGATTACAGTCCCCTTCATCACGACGGTGGACCAGGCGCGGGCGGTGGCCAACGTCATCGACGGGCTGGCAGCCACCGGCCTGCGCCCCATCGTCTTCTCCACCGCGGTGACCACCGATATCCGCCAGACCCTGGCCACGTGCAACGGAATCATCGTGGACCTGATCGGGACGCACGTCGGCGTGCTGGAGAATGCCCTTGGCACCCAGGCGAGCGGGGAACCGGGCCGGGCACACGGCCTGGGCAACGCCGCGCGCTACCAGTCGCGGATGGCCGCCGTCGAATACGCCATGGAACACGACGACGGCCAGAGCCTGCGGGCACTGGAAAAGGCCCAGGTCATCCTGGTGGCCCCGTCCCGCTGCGGCAAGACCCCCACCACCATGTATCTGGCCCTGCAGCACGGCATCTTCGCCGCGAACTTCCCGCTGGTAGACGAGGACTTCGAAAGGGAGGGGCTCCCCAAGCCGCTGCGGCCTTTCGTATCGAAGTGCTTCGGCCTCACCACCAACCCCCTGCGCCTAAGCCAGGTCCGCACCGAACGCCGCCGCGGCTCACCTTATGCATCGCTGCGGCAGTGCGGTTTCGAGCTGCGCAGCGCCGAGCGGCTCTACGTGTCCCACGGGATTCCCTACCTCAATTCGGCCAGCGTCTCGGTGGAGGAAATGGCTGCAACCATCCTGCAGCAGATGAAGCTCAAGCATTAGGGAAAAGTTTCACAAAGTCTCTGTGGTGCAGCTCATGTGGAAACCCGGCCGGAGACCTGTCACTGTGGAAGAACTTCCGCCCAACAACCGGTCATCGCCGAACGCGGGGCGGCGCCCCCGCATGCCACCATCTGCAAAGGAGCAGCAACCATGACGATAGACATCCTGTGGTTCTCAGAACTCGGACTCAAGGATCTGGATCGGGTAGGTGGTAAGAACGCCTCGCTCGGCGAGATGGTGCAGAACCTGACGTCCGCCGGCGTCCAGGTTCCGGACGGCTTCGCCACGACGGCGGACGCCTACCGCAGTTTCCTGGCTGATTCGGGCCTGGATCAGAAGATTGCCGACAGGCTGGTGGGGCTGGATACCGACGATGTGACGGCTCTGGCCGCGGCTGGCAAGGAGATCCGGACGCTGATGCGCGAGACCCCCTTCCTGCCGGATTTTGAAGTACAGATCCGTGACTCCTACCAGAAGCTGGTGGACAAGCACGGCGGCGGTGACCTTTCCTGGGCCGTCCGTTCCAGTGCCACGGCGGAAGATCTGCCCGATGCCTCCTTCGCGGGACAGCAGGAAACCTTCCTCAACGTTCGCGGTATCGATAACATCCTGGTGGCCATCAAGGATGTGTTTGCGTCCCTCTACAACGACCGGGCTATCGCCTACCGCGTGCACCACAAATTCGAGCACGCCGAGGTGGCACTCTCGGCCGGCATCCAGCGCATGGTGCGTTCCGACGTCGGCGCCTCCGGCGTGATGTTCACCATGGACACCGAATCCGGCTTCAATGACGCCGTCTTCGTCACCTCCTCCTACGGTCTCGGCGAGGCGGTCGTCCAGGGTGCCGTCAACCCTGACGAGTTCTACGTCTACAAACCCGCGCTGCAGGCAGGCCGCCCCGCCATCCTCAAGCGCGGACTGGGCGAGAAGGCGCTCCAGATGACGTACACGAGCAACCGCGAAATCGGCCACACCATTGACTTTGTGCCGGTTGAGGCTTCCCTGCGGAACCGCTTCAGCCTCACGGACGACGACGTCGAGCAGCTCGCCCGCCACGCGGTCGCCATCGAGAACCATTACGGGCGACCGATGGACATTGAATGGGGCAAGGACGGGATCGACGGCGGCCTGTACATTCTGCAGGCGCGCCCGGAGACTGTGCAGTCCCGCAGGACGTCCGGCAGCCTGAGCCGTTTCCGCCTGAACGGGTCCGGCCGGGTCCTTTCCGAAGGGCGCGCCATCGGACAGCGGATCGGCGCCGGCCGCGTGCGCATCCTGACCGCAATCGACCAGATGGCCGCCTTCGAAACCGGCGACGTCCTCGTCGCGGACATGACCGACCCGGACTGGGAACCGATCATGAAGCGTGCCTCCGCGATCGTCACCAACCGCGGCGGCCGCACCTGCCACGCGGCGATCATCGCCCGCGAACTGGGGATCCCCGCCGTCGTCGGCACCGGAGACGTCACGGACGTCCTGTCCGACGGCGTCGAGGTCACCGTGTCCTGCGCGGACGGCGAGACCGGCTTCATCTACGAAGGTCTGCTGGACTTCAGCATCGAGGAAACCGAGATCACCCAGCTGCCCGAGGCGCCGGTCAAGGTCATGATGAACGTCGGCACCCCGGAGCAGGCGTTCACCTTCGCGCAGCTGCCCAACCACGGCGTGGGCCTTGCCCGGCTGGAGTTCATCATCAACCGCCAGATCGGCATCCACCCCAAGGCGCTGCTGAACCCGGACGACCAGCCGGCGGACGTCGCCGCCCAGATCCGGGAGCGGATCGCCGCCTATGACAGCCCGCGCGACTACTACATCAAGCGCCTGGCCGAAGGCGTGGCCACCATCGCGGCGGCGTTCGCGCCCGAGCCGGTCATTGTGCGCATGTCCGACTTCAAGTCCAACGAGTACGCCAACCTGATTGGCGGACCGGCCTACGAGCCGCACGAAGAGAACCCGATGATCGGCTTCCGCGGCGCCTCCCGGTACCTCGAGCCGTCCTTCCGGGACTGCTTCGATCTGGAGTGCGAGGCCCTGTCCTTCGTCCGCAACGAGATGGGCCTGACCAACGTCAAGCTGATGATCCCCTTCGTCCGCACCCTCGACGAGGCCAGCGGCGTCATCGACCTGCTCGCCGAGAACGGGCTGCGCCGCGGCGAAAACGGCCTCGAGGTCATCATGATGTGCGAACTGCCGTCCAACGCGCTGCTGGCCGACGAGTTCCTGGACTACTTCGACGGTTTCTCCATCGGCTCCAACGACATGACCCAGCTGACCCTGGGCCTGGACCGGGACTCCGCGATCGTCGCCGGCAGCTTCGACGAACGGGACCCGGCCGTCAAGAAGCTCCTGAGCATGGCCATCAAAGCCTGCAAGGCCCGCGGCAAGTATGTGGGCATCTGCGGCCAGGGACCCAGCGACCATGCGGACTTCGCCGAATGGCTGGTCGAAGAAGGCATCGATTCCGTCTCGCTGAACCCCGACACCGTCGTGGACACGTGGCTGCGCCTCGCCGGCGCGGCAGCCGGCGCCACGGGCGCTGCGGCCAGCTGAGACCACGGAGCTAAAGGGACACCCCGGTCTTCGGACCGGGGTGTCCCCTTTTGCCCGGCACTCCCTGTCCGTCGTTCCCTCGCCGGGGAACCGGGCGTCGGCCCGTCCGCCCGGCGGCCGGGCCGAGGAGTGTGGCGAAATCGCAGGGCAAGCTGTGGCGGGCTGTCATACTCTGACGATGGCCGTCTACTTCGAATGCACCACGCGGACACGCACGCCCAGACCGGAGCTGTTTGATCTCGCCCGCAGCATCGACGCCCACAAGGACTCCATGTCGCGGTCACGGGAGGACGCAGTCGCCGGCGTCAGGTCCGGCCTTATCTCCCTGGGGGAAGAGGTGACCTGGCGGGCCTGGCACTTCGGGGTCCCGATCCGGATGACGAGTCGGATCACCCAGATGGAGGCGCCGGACTACTTCGTTGATGAGCAGGTCAGGGGCCCGTTCCGGCGGTTCCGGCACGTCCACGAGTTCAGCGAGGATTCCCACGGAACCACCATGGTTGATCGGATCGAGTTCACGGCCCCGTTCGGCCTAATCGGGCGTTTGGCAGAGAAACTGGTTCTGGCTGTATATCTTCGGAAGCTCATCGAGGCACGCAATCGGCACCTCACAGCGGACTCCCAGGGCGGATAACGCCAACAGATTCACCCGGCCGCGCCGCTAAACCCGGGCGCGCTGCAGCCGGCTGGCCGCGGCACTGTCCAGAAAGAGGGTGACGTGCGGGTGGCGCTGGATGAGCGACGCCGGGAAGTCTTCCGTGACGGGCCCCTCGACGGCGCGCGCCACGGCCCCGGCTTTGCCTTCGCCATGCGCGAGCAGCAGCAGGTGGCGTGCCTCGGCAATGGTGCCCAGTCCCTGGGTGATGGCGTGGCTGGGGACGTCCGCCGCCGAGTCGAAGAACCGGGCATTGTCCAGCCTGGTGCTGGCCGCGAGTTCCACAACGCGGGTCCGGGAGGTAAACGCGGACGGCGGCTCGTTGAAGGCCAGATGGCCGTTGGAGCCGATGCCGAGGATCTGCAGATCGATGCCGCCGGCGTCGCGGATCCTGCGGTCAAAGTCCGCAGCCTCCCGGATGGGGTCCTCTGCCAGCCCGTCCGGGGTGCGGACCAGTGCCGGATCCAGGCCAAGCCGCTCGATCACCTCGCGGCGGATGACCCGGGCGTAGCTCATTTCATCGGCGGGGCCGAGCCCCAGGTACTCGTCGAGCGAGAACCCGCGGACACGGCCCAGCGCCGGGTCCATCCCGGCCAGCGCCGCATAGAGCGGCAACGGCGAGGAACCCGTGGCCAGCCCGAGGACCGCCGTCGGAGCCCTGCGGACAAGCCCGGCTATGAGCTCCGCTGCGCGCGCTCCGGCTTCCGCGCCGGTAACGGTCTCGATGATCTTCACATGCAGTTCCTTGGAGGTGGGCGGCCGGACTCGGGTCCGCCCGGCGGCAAAGGAGCCGTCGTCACGGCCGGACCTGTTGCGCGGTGTTCTGCCGCGAGGTCAGATAGGGTTCCTGGTCCGGGAACCCCGACGGCGCCCGGAGCAGTTCGCGGGCCAGGATGAGGGCTCCCTCGAGGGAGCCTCCCAGCGGCGCCCGCAGCTCGGCGTCGGGCCGGACGGCGCTGAACCGGGCAGCCAGCGGCTCTAGCAGCAGCGGCCCGACGTCGAACAGCCCGCCGGTGTAGGTGGCCAGCGGCGGCACCCCGGGGGCCAGCGAGGCGGTCAGGTTGTCCGCCAGCAGCACCCCGGCACGCGTCCAGATGCCGGCGGACACGGGGTCCCCGGCGTGCGCGGCCCCGGCCACATCCTTGGCGAAGGAAGCAAGAATACCGGCGCGGTCGTCCCGGGTGTAGATCTTCCGGGGAAGTTCCTCCGGGGCGCCCCAGCGTTCGCGCAGCAGGGCCAGCAGCGCGGGCGAACCGCCGGGCCGGCCGTCGTGGGCGGCCAGTGCGGCCTGGAGCCCGGCGGTCCCGATCCAGCTTCCGCTGCCAAGATCACCGAGGACGTGTCCCCAGCCGTCCACCCGGTGCCAGCGGCCGGCGAAGTCGCTGCCGAGGCCCACTACGCCGGTGCCGGCGGACACCACGGCACCGCCGCCGAGGCCGATTCCGCCCACCAGCGAGGTGACGGCGTCCGAGGCCAGGGCCACCGGGATGGGTCCCAGTTGGGCGCGGAGGGTGCGGTGCGCCTCAGCGGTGCCCGCGGTGAGGCTGAGCAGCCCGCTCATCCCGACGGCGGCGGCGCGGAGCTGCCCGCCCCGGCCTGCGACGGCCTGCAGGGCCGGCGGCAGCAGGGATTCGAGGATGGCTGCCAGCGGTATCCCGCCGGAGCGGACCTCGATCCTGGCCCCGGCGAACGTCAGCGGCGGCTCGCCGGCCGGGGCGTCGAGGCGTTGCACGCCCGCCCGGCTGCCGCTGCCGCCGATGTCCAGGCCGAGGATCCATTCTGTCTGCATACCGCTTATTTGCTCATGCCGGCTGTGAGGCCGGCGACGATCTGCTTCGTGGCCACGAGGAAGAGCAGCACCAGCGGGATAGTCGCGATGACCAGGCCCGCGAACAGGGTGGGCCAGTCCGTCTGGTATTCCCCGAAAAACGTGGTCAGCCCGACGGGCAGGGTGTAGTTCTCCTTGGAGCGCATCAGGATCAGCGGGTAGAAGAAGTCGTTCCAGATCGGGACGAAGCGGAAAACGACCACCGTGGCGATCGCGGGTTTCACCAGCGGCAGCATGATGTGCCAGAACATCGTGAAGCTGCCGGCGCCGTCGATCCGGGCCGCTTCCTCCAGCTCCACCGGAAGCTGGCGGAAGAACGACGTCAGCACAAAGACCGAGAACGGAATGCTCAGCGCCGCGTAGACCATGATCAGGCCGAACTTGTTGTCCACCAGCCCCATCGTGTCCAGCAGGTAGAAGACCGGAAGGATGGCCAGGTAGACCGGCAGCATCAGCCCGGACAGGAACACGGCCTCGATAATGCCGGTCACCCGGGACTTGCTCCGTGCCAGTGCGTAGGCGGCCAGCAGCGAGACCACGGTGGAGATGAGCACAGAGCCGATCGTGACGAGCAGGGAGTTGACGAAGAAGGTCCCGAAGGACGCCTGGACCCAGGCTTTGGTGTAGCTGGTGAAGTTCGGGTTCAGCGGCAGCGCCAGAGGGCTCCGCGCCATCTCGCGGGTGGTCCGCAGCGAGCTGAACACCATCACCAGCAGGGGCGCGACGGCGATCACCGCATAGACCCAGAGGAAGCCGGACACGGCGAACCTGCCGGCGGCCCCTTTCCTGGGGGCTGGCTGCCGGCGTTTCGGTGCCGAGGCGGCAGCGCCGGCGTCGGGCTTCTTCGCTGTCAGGAGACTCATCAGGAGAGCTTCCTTTCCCTGCGTCGGATGATGGACGTGAAGACCAGCGCCACGCCGAAGATAAAGAGGAACAGCATGGTTGCCAGGGCCGAGGAGATCCCGATCGCGTTCGACGCCCCGGATTCGAAGGCGGTCCGGTAGAACATCAGGGACAGGACATCGGTGGCTCCGGCCGGCGAACCGGAGGACCCTCCCATGGCGTACGGCAGCGCGAGCGCCTCCATGGATCCGATGAAGGTCAGGATACTCACCGTGCCGATGGCCGAGGTCAGCAGTGGCAGCGTGATCAAGCGGAACCGCTGCCACGCCGTCGCGCCGTCCAGCGACGCCGCCTCGGTCAGCTCCTCAGGAATACCGCCGAGGGCGGCACCGTAAAGCAGGATCGGGAATCCCAGCCACTGCCAGGCCGTGACGAGCACAATAACCCAGAGCGCCGTCGAGGGCTGTCCCAGCCAGGGTTGCGCCAGATCGCCCAGGCCCATCGCCCTGAGCAACGCGTTGACCGGGCCGAACAGCGGCGAGAGCAGCAGCGTCCACAGGTAGCCGATCACCAGCGGGCTGACCAGGTATGGCAGTGTGTAGAGCGTCTGGAACAGTCTCTTGAAGCGCCGGCGCTTGTACAGGAACGAGGCAATGGCCAGCCCGACCGTGTTCTGGAAGACCATCGCCCCGGCGAACAGCAGCAGGTTGTGCATCAGCGCCCGCGGCAGATCCGATTTGAACGGCTCGGCGGTGAAGAGCGTAAAAAAGTTCCCGACGCCGGAGAACGCACCGCGGGCGGTGCCCTGCCAGTCGAAGAAGGAATAGCTGAAAGCCGTGAGCATCGGGTAAAGCACGAAGATCGAGAAAATGACCGCCGCGGGGGCGAGAAAGAACACCGTGGCCGGCCAGCCAAGCGCAGTCCCCGGCCGGCGGGGACTGCGCCAGCGCGGCGCGGACCGGGTCAGCTCTTTGGCTTGAACCACTGTGCGACTCCGTCCTGGACCTTCGCGGCGACACCTGCGGCGTCCTTGCTGCCCAGGAACAGTTCCTGGACCCCGGCGCCCATCAGATCGGTGCCGGAGGGCTGGCCGTAGCGGAAGTCGACCAGCAGGGTGTAGGGGGCGGGGTTCTTCTGGTAAAGGTCCCAGATTTCCTTCATGACCGGGTCGTTGAACGAGACGCCCGCGACCGGAGAGAACTGCTTGAGTTCGTCGACCACCTTCTGGCCGAACTCTTTGGTGCCCATCCACTGCAGCAGCTTCAGGGACGCCTCCTGCTTGGGCGACTTGGCGTTGATGGCCCAGTTGCCGTCGGCATAGGCCGGCGAAACGGGCTTCGGCGAGGCCGATCCGTCCCGGACCGGAACCTGGAAGGCACCAAGGTCAAGGTCCGGGTTCTGCTTCTGGAAGAAGGCGAGTTCGAAAGAGCCGCCCGGGAACATGGCGGCCTGTTCGTTGCTGAACAGCACCTGGGCGTCAGTGTAGCTCACGCCCACGACGTCCTTGGGCATAAAGCCCTGCAGGTCCTTGAGGTTCTGGATGGAACTGACGTACTTGGCATCGGTGAAGGTCTTCTTACCGGACTGGACGGCGTCGCGGAAGTCCTTGCCGCCGTATTCGGCGGAACCAAAGACGTCATGGATGAACGGCATCATCCAGGCGTCCTTGGCGCCGACGGCCAGCGGAGTCATGCCGGAGCCCTTGATCTTTTCGTTGACCTTCACAAAGTCGTCCCAGCTCTTGGGAACCTCGACGCCTGCATCCTTAAAGATCTTTTTGTTGTAAAAGACCTGCATGGTCTGGGTGGCGAACGGAACGCCATAGACCTTCCCGTCGGTCTTGGCCTGGGCGCCCGCCAGGATGGTGGGGTCCATGGTCTTCAGTCCGTCCACCTTCCCTGTGACGTCGGTGAGGTTACCGCCGACGATCAGCGGCTGCAGGGCGCCGTAAGCACGGGCCTGGACGACGTCGGGGCCGTTGCTTCCGGTCAGGCCGGTAGAGAGGATCTGGTTGTACTCGGTGTTCTTGAAGGCCTGGAAGTCGACTTTGACGCAGTTCTTCTCTTCATAGGCCGCGAAGATCTTCTTGTAGGCATCCACATCCTCGGGGCGCCAGGACCAGATCTTCAGCGTTTCCGGCGACGCGCACCCGGCGGCGTTTGTGCCGGCAGCTTTGTCCGCTGCGGTCGACGGTGAGCCGGGCGCGCAGGCGGTGATCGGCAACATGGCGAGCGCAAGTGCCGCGATCAGGTGCCTGGGTCGTACCTTCATTGGTTGATCCTTCTGCTTGGAGGGGCGTGATGCGGGCGTGTTCGGGATGTGTGGTTGATGCCGGCGGCTGCCCGTGGCTGCGAGCCGCCGCCGGTGTCAGACGGCGAGGGAGTCGACGGCGTCGCGCACGCCGCCGCCAACGGCATCGATGGCGTCCCGTGACCGGCCCGGGCCGGTTTCGGTGAGCATCGACACGAGCGCCACCTTCAGGTCGCCGTCGGACGCTGCAAGCGCGGCGCGGCAGGGCTCCTCGCCCTGCCCCGTGGCTTCCATCAGGATCCGGACCGTCCGGGCCCGGAGTTTTTCGTTGGTGGCCAGCACCGAGACCATCAGGTTCGACCAGGTCTTGCCGAGCCGGATCATCAGCGCGGTGGAGAAGCTGTTGAGCATCATCTTCTGAGCGGTCCCGGCCTTGAGCCTGGTTGAACCGGCCAGGGCTTCCGGGCCGGTATCGGCAGCGAGCACGAAGTCGGCCAGCGGCCCGAGCTCCGGGTTCACGGCGCAGGTCATCAGCGCGGTGGGAACGCCGAGCCGGCGGGCACGGTCCAGCGCCCCGCCCACGTAGGGCGTGCGCCCCGAAGCGGCAATGCCGATGACGACGTCGCCGGCCCTGACGTCTGCGGCGTCCGCGAGGCCGGCCTCCCAGGAGTCCTCAAGGTTCTCGACGGCGCGGACCAGCGCTGCGGAGCCACCGGCATGGTGGGCGATGACGGTGCCCTCGGCCAGGTTGAAGGTGGGCATCAGCTCTGCCGCGTCGATGATCCCCAGCCGCCCCGAGGTTCCGGCGCCGAAGTAGTGCACCCGTCCGCCGTCGGCGACCGCCTGCGCCGCGGCCTCAACCAGCAGGGCCATTACCGGCAGCACCTGCCGGACGGCCGCCGGCGCGATCCGGTCCTCATCGTTGAGCGCCTCCAGGATGCCGAGCGTGGTCCGCTGGTCCAGGTCCAGTGTCCGCGGGTTTCTCCCCTCGGTGCTGATATCGAGCCAGGCGCTGCTCAACTGTGCGCTGGTGTGGTTCTCTGAACTCACCGATTTTCCCGTCTCTCAGAAGGCGTTCCGTGATGTGCGTCACCTGAGAACTTACGGGCTGGGTGCCGTTGTGTCAATCGCTTACAACTCAGCGCTTGTCTGTGTAATCTTGTTACACGCCAGGACCGGAATCTTCCGCTGGCACCGCGGGGCTTTCAGTGCCCCCCAGCTGAAGGACGGCCTCCCGTGAGCGCAGTGACAGGAAACATATCGTCGCGGACCGTCCTGGTCCGGATCCGGGCGGCACTGCCCTCGCTGCGCCCTTCCGAGCAATCCATCGGCAACACTGTCCTCGCCGAGCCGGCCCTCGCGGCCACCCTGTCGATCGGTGAACTCGCCGAGAAATGCAGGACATCGACAACCTCGGTGGTCCGCTTCTACAAGAAGATCGGCTACCAGGGCTACTCGGACTTCCGGCTGGACCTGGCCCGGGAAACCACCCGCGAACAGGCTGTCGCCAATGTGAGCGCAGAGATGTACGAGGACATTGCGAAAACCGACTCGCTACAGGATGTGGTGTCCAAAATTGCCTTCAACGAGACGATGTCCATCGCCGATACCGCCCAGGTCCTCGACGTCGCCAGGCTCGCGGACGCCGTCGCCGCGCTGTCCGGCGCGAAACGGATCGACATCTTCGGCGTCGGTGCCAGCGCCTGGGTGGGCCAGGACCTGCAGCAGAAGTTCCACCGGATCGGGATGACGGCGCACAGCTGGTCCGACGCCCATTCGGCCTGGACGTCAGCGGCCCTGCTCGACGCCGGGAGTGTGGCGGTAGCCATCTCGCATTCCGGTTCGACCCTGGACACGATCGAGGCCCTGCGCATCGCCGGCGAGGCAGGCGCCCGGACCGTCGCCATCACCAACCATTCCGACTCACCGCTGGCCCATCTCGCCGAAATCGTGCTGACCACGGCCGCACGCGAGAGCCCGTTCCGCTCCGGGGCACTCGGCAGCCGGATGGCTCAAATGATGGTCACCGACTGCCTGTTTGTCGGCGTCGCCCAGCAGTCCTACGACGCCTCGATCGCGGCGCTCCGGAAGACCTACTCGGCCGTCCAGGGACGGAAGGTGGCACCCGGCGTCCGGCCCTGACGTTACCCTTCGCGGCACGGGCATTTCGCGGCGCCGGCAAGAATTCGCCGCTAGAATCAGGGGACAGCCCGCGGACGGTAGCGCCAGCGGGCGTAACCATAGGCCGCCGCTGGTGAAGGGAGTGCTCCGTGCGTACAGCCGCAAGAGCACCGTTCCACGCCTTACGCTCGGCCATGGTGGCACTCACGGTTGTTTCCCTCGCCGCCGGCGCCCATACTCTGGCCGGCGGGGAACTCCCCGTCCCGGGAATCCTGCTGGCGTTACTGGCCCTGACCGGGCTGGCCTCCACCGCCGCCACCCGGCTGAAGCTCAGCTTCCCCGCCCTGGCGGCCCTGCTTGGCGCCGGGCAGCTCATGCTGCACGAGGCTTTCGCCCTCAGCGGGCAGGTGCCGGCCGGCGCGATCGGGTCCGCGCATCACGCCGGCGCAACCCTCGCACCGGTCGCCGCAGACCAGATCCATCTCCAGCTGCCTGCACTGGGCTCGACACTTCCGCTGCTGATGTTTGCCGGCCACGCGCTGGCAACGCTCGCCTGCGCCCTGCTCCTTGCGAGGGGTGAGGCCGCGCTGTGGTCGCTCGCCGCGTGGCTCCGCCCGCTGCTGCGGCTCCCCGCACCGGTGAAGCCCGACGCCGGCGAGGCGCCTGTCGCGGCCGGCTGGCCCGCGGAGGCCGCCCCGCTCCCCTGGCGGAACCTCCGGCGCGATTGCCGCCGCGGCCCGCCCGCCGTCGTGCTTTCCTGACCTTCCTGATCGGCCGCGGCTGATCCTGCCGACGACACGGCGGGGCTTTGCCGTGCCATCCCATTTTTTGTGCGCCCGCCCGCCGTGCCGCGCGCACGCCCGAAAGGAACCTGCTCTTGAAGACCTCCCAGAAACCAACCCTCCGCCGTCGCGCCCTCACCGCGACGGCCGTGGCCGGCGGAACCGCCGCCCTTATGCTCGCCGGCATCAGCGGCGCCTCGGCCCACGTGGGGGTCACCCCGGACAAGACCGCCGCGAACTCTTACGCCCTGCTCACCTTCGGCATCCCGCACGGCTGCGATGCCGCCGGCACCACGAAGGTGACCATCACGCTGCCCGCCGAACTCAACGACGCCCAGCCCACGGTAAACCCGAACTGGACGGTCCAGAAGGTCACCGAGCAGCTGCCCGAGGCCAAGAAACTGGCGGACGGGACTTCCATCACCAAGCGGACCAGCCAGATCGTCTACACCGCAAAGGCGCCGCTGGAACCGGCCCTCCGTGACGCCGTCGTGCTGTCCGTGAAACTGCCCGATGTGGCCGGGAAGACGCTCTACTTTCCCACCCTGCAGAACTGCGAGCAGGGCCAGACCGACTGGTCGCAGATTCCGCAGGAGGGCCAGGACCCGCACTCGCTGAAGGCACCGGCTCCGTCCGTCGCGGTCACTGAGGCTGCCGCACCTGCCGGGCACAGCGCCCAGGCGGCCGCCGGCTCCGACACCATCTCCGGCGCTGCGTCCGGTACCGTCCCCGGCGGCGCGGCGGGCGACGGCGGCGCGGCGGGCGACGGCGGCGCGGCGGGCGACGACGGCGCCCAGGCCCGCAGCTGGGCCGGACTCGTTGCCGGAGCCGGCGGCCTGGCGCTGGGCGGTGTGGCATTGCTGCGGAGCTGGAGGGACGGGCCCGTGCCGGTCCGCGCTCCGGCACCCGGCTCCGCACCCAGGGAGTTGCTGACCTCGGTTGATGCCCGGAAATCACAATCCGGGCATCAATCGGGCGCCGCCGTCGTGGCGTCGTTGACTCGGGCCACAACGGGCATGAAGGTAGTGCCATGACGGCTCAGCGAATCAACACGAGACTGGTATTTACGACGGCGGCAGCAGCGGCAGCGCTCTTGCTCAGCGGCTGCGGGGGCGGCGGCACAGCCCAGTCCCAGACGTCCGGCACCCCGGCGTCCTCCCCGGCCAGCTCCGCTAGCCAGCCCGCCAGCCCGCCCCCGGCCACTGGCACGGGCGCGGCAAGTGGTCCCGCTTCGTCGGCTCCCGCTTCGTCGGCTCCCGCGGCGCAGGCGACCACCCAGGCCGGCCCCGTCCTCTGCAAGGCTGCCGGCCTCACCGCCGGCACCGATTCCACCGGCGGCGGCGCGGCCGGCAGCGTCTACATGCAGCTGATCCTGACGAACTCCGGCGCCGAGCCGTGCCTGCTGAAGGGCTTCGCCGGCGTCTCCCTCACCGCCGATGCCGCCGGCGCCGCGATTGGTGCCGCAGCGTCCCGTGACACGGCCATGCCGTCCGCCGATGTGCTGCTCGCGCCGGGCCAGGCCGGAACCGCCACCCTGCGCTACACCCAGGCCCGGAACTACTCCGACTGCACCGTCGTTCCCGCGGCAGGCTTCCGGATCTACCCGCCGGAGGACACCGCATCCCTGTTCCTCGCCCAGCCCAGGGACGCCTGCAGCAACGCCGGTCCCGAGCTGTTGACCATCAGCGCGTTCAAGGCCAGGTAGCTCCGCTGTCGCCGAGGTGAGGTTTCGCGCCCATGCCCGCCTGAATCATGGGCGCAAAGTCTCACCTCGCGGGGGTCTGGGCCGCTCGCGGCGGCACCGTCCCGCAACTTCCCGCGGCGGCGGTGCCAAGTTTGCTTATGCCGCCCGGATTACCACCCGCCATTTCCTGTCGGCACCTTAGGGCATGATGGAGGAATGACGCGCCAGGAGCTCTCCGGCGGCGTACTCGCTGCCGATGCCATGGACCGGTTCAGCCGTCCGACCCGGGACTGGTTCCTGGGTGCATTTGCCGCGCCCACCCCGGCCCAGGGCGGCGCCTGGAACGCCATCTCCTCCGGCTCGCACGCCCTTGTGGTCGCTCCCACGGGCTCGGGCAAGACGCTCGCGGCGTTCCTGTGGGCGCTGGACCGGCTGCTCGTCTCCGCACCGGCAGATCCACTCGCCCCCGCCGAGCCGCCAGTGCTGCCGGGGCCCGGCGCCGCAAAAGCTTCCCGGCAGAAGGCCCCCAAGCGGAAAACCCGGGTGCTGTATATCTCCCCGCTCAAGGCCCTCGGGGTCGACGTCGAACGCAACCTCCGCGCGCCGCTGATCGGCATCACCCAGACCGCCAAACGCCTTGGCCTGCCCGCGCCGCTCATCACTGTCGGTGTCCGCTCCGGCGACACCCCGGCGTCGGACCGCCGCTCGCTGCTCAGCCACCCGCCGGATATCCTCATCACCACGCCCGAATCGCTCTTCCTGATGCTGACCTCCAAGGCGCGGGAGACGCTGGCCGAGGTGGACACCATCATCGTCGACGAGGTCCACGCCGTCGCCGGCACCAAACGCGGCGCGCACCTGGCCGTATCGCTGGAACGCCTCGACGAACTGCTGCCTAAGCCGGCCCAACGGATCGGGCTCTCGGCCACCGTGGAGCCGAAGGAACTCGTGGCGCAGTTCCTCGCCGGCTCCGCGCCGGTGGAAATCGTGGCGCCGCCGTCCAGGAAGAACTGGGGTCTGACGGTCTCTGTCCCGGTGGAGGACATGTCCGATCTTCCCGGGGCGGCCGGGGCGTTCGATTCCGGCCCGGCGTCGGGGCTTCAGCCGCAGGCATCGATCTGGCCTCATGTGGAGGAAAAGATCGTGGACCTGGTCCTGGCCAACCAGTCCACCATCGTGTTCGCGAATTCCCGCCGGCTCGCCGAGCGGCTGACCGCCCGGCTCAATGAGATCTACGCCGAGCGGCAGCTGATGGCCGCCGGCGGAGGCTGGGGCGAGTCGGGCGCCGGGGCCCCGGACTTCGAGCCGGTGCCCAATACGGCGCCGGCGCAAAATGCGGTGCCGGTTGCGGCGCCGCCCGCCGGCACGGCAGCGCTGCCTTCCTCCACCGCGACACCGGCGCACATGATGGCGCAGGCCGG
Source organism: Arthrobacter sp. CG_A4 (assembly GCF_035985125.1). Classification (NCBI taxonomy): domain Bacteria; kingdom Bacillati; phylum Actinomycetota; class Actinomycetes; order Micrococcales; family Micrococcaceae; genus Arthrobacter; species Arthrobacter sp. CG_A4. The sequence continues at coordinate 38,391 of NZ_JAXCID010000028.1, forward strand.
CAGCACCGCCGGCGCGGATCCGCTGCTGGCCCGGGCCCACCACGGCTCGGTTTCCAAGGACCAGCGCGCCCTGATCGAGGACGACCTGAAATCCGGCCGGCTGCGCTGCGTCGTGGCCACCTCCTCCCTGGAACTCGGCATCGATATGGGTGCCGTGGACCTCGTGGTGCAGGTCGAGTCCCCACCCTCGGTGGCCAGCGGGCTGCAGCGGGTGGGCCGTGCCGGGCACCAGGTCGGCGAGATTTCCCGGGGCGTGCTGTTCCCCAAACACCGAGCGGACCTCGTGCACACGGCCATCACTGTGGAGAGAATGCTCGCCGGAAAAATCGAGCGGCTCGCTGTCCCGAAAAATCCGCTGGACATCCTGGCCCAGCAGACCGTCGCGGCCACTGCCCTTGGTTCCATCGATGTGGAGGAATGGTTCTCCACGGTCCGGCGGTCCGCTCCGTTCGCCTCGCTCCCCCGCTCCGCGTTCGAGGCCACGCTGGACCTGCTGGCGGGCCGCTACCCCTCCGACGAGTTTGCGGAGCTAAGACCCCGGATCATCTGGGACCGGAACGCCGGCACCATTGAGGGCCGGCCGGGCGCGCAGCGGCTCGCCGTAACCTCCGGCGGGACCATCCCGGACCGCGGCTTGTTCGGCGTCTACATCATCGGCACCGAAGTGGAGGGGTCCGGTTCCTCCGGCGCGGCCGGCTCCGCCAGTGGCGACGGCAGGGCCGCGAGCCCGGCCGCCGCCGCGGCCAAAGGAGGCCGGCGGGTCGGCGAACTCGACGAGGAAATGGTCTACGAATCCCGGGTGGGTGATGTCTTTGCCCTCGGCGCCACGAGCTGGAAGATCGAGGACATCACCCATGACCGGGTCCTGGTCTCGCCCGCCTTCGGACAGCCCGGAAAACTCCCTTTCTGGAAGGGGGACTCCCTCGGCCGGCCCGTGGACCTTGGCCGCGCCCTCGGCGCGTTCATGCGCGAACTCTCCGCGTCCGACGTCGGACCCGCCACCGAACGTTGCAGGGCCAGCGGACTGGACGATTTCGCCGCCAACAACCTGATCCAGTACCTCACCGAACAGAAGCTCGCCACCGAGGTGGTGCCCAGCGACACGACCCTCGTTGTGGAACGCTTCCTCGACGAACTCGGGGACTGGCGCGTGGTGCTGCACAGCCCCTTCGGCATGCCCGTCCACGCGCCGTGGGCCCTCGCCGTGGGGCAGCGCCTGCATCAGCGCTACGGAATGGACGGCTCCGCCATGGCCGCTGACAACGGCATTGTGTTGCGCGTACCCATGATGGAGGACGAGCCGCCCGGAGCCGAGCTGTTCCTGTTCGACCCAGAGGAACTGGAGCAGATCGTGACCGCGGAAGTCGGCGGGAGCGCCCTGTTCGCTTCACGCTTCCGCGAGTGCGCCGCCCGGGCACTCCTCCTGCCTCGGCAAAACCCGGGCAAGCGGCAGCCTTTGTGGCAGCAGCGGCAGCGTTCCGCCCAATTGCTGGATGTCGCCCGGAAATACCCCACCTTCCCTATCGTGCTTGAGACGGTGCGCGAATGCCTGCAGGATGTCTATGATCTTCCCGCCCTGAAAGACATCGCGGCCTCCGTGGAACGGCGCGAACTGCGGATCGTGCAGGCCACCACGCAGCAGCCCTCCCCGTTCGCTAAGTCCCTGCTCTTCGGATATGTGGCACAGTTCCTCTACGAGGGCGATTCTCCGCTGGCCGAGCGCCGGGCCGCCGCGCTGGCGCTGGATTCAACCCTGCTCAACGAGCTCCTGGGCCGGGTAGAGCTGCGCGAACTGCTCGACGTCAAGGTCATCGACGCCACCGAACGGGAGCTGCAGCGCCTCGCCCCGGACCGGCTGGTCCGCGGGCTGGAGGGCGTCGCGGATCTGCTGCGTCTCCTGGGTCCGCTGACCCCGGCGGAAGTCGCCGCCCGGCTGGAACCGGTGGCCGTGTCCGCGCCCGGAGCTGAACCGGCTTCCGCGCCCGTGGCCGGTGCCGGACCACCCGAGACCCGGGAGGACGGGCCCGCCCCGGTGGCTGGACCCCTCCCGGTGGCCGGACCCCTTCCGGTGGCCGCGCCCGCGGACCCCCTTCCGGACGTGCCGGTCGCCGACGCCGCCGCGCACCTGGCCGCGCTCCAGCGCGTCAACCGCGCGATCAAGGTGAACATCGGCGGCGTCGAACGCTACGCGGCGGTGGAAGATGCCGCACGGCTGCGCGATGCCCTTGGCGTGCCGCTGCCCATGGGTGTCCCGCTGGCCTTCATCGAGCCTGTCGCGGATCCGCTGGGCGACCTCGTTTCGCGGTACGCCCGCACGCACGGGCCCTTCACCTCCGCCGAGGCGGCCATTCGGCTGGGACTGGGCGTCGCCGTCGTCGGCACCGCACTGAAACGGCTCGCCGCAGACGGCCGCGTGGTGGAGGGCGAGTTCCGCCCGCACGCCACAGCGCCGGAAACGGCCGTAGTCCCGGCAGCGGCCAAAGCCCCCGGAACCGGGGATCCTGCTTCGGCCGGCGGCACGGACGGGGCCGGGCACAGCATCCCCAGCGCCCCCTCGCTGGCCGGCGTCAGCGAATGGTGCGACGCCGAGGTCCTGCGCAGGCTCCGCCGCCGCTCCCTTGCCGCGCTGCGCGCCGAGGTCGAGCCGGTGGACGCCGCCGCCTACGGCCGGTTCCTGCCGGCCTGGCAGAACGTCAGAACCGCCGGCACACGCAGCCAGTCGGCGCTGCGCGGGCTGGACGGCATCATCACCGCCGTCGACCAGTTGTCCGGGGTGCCCATTCCGGCCTCGGCCTGGGAACCCCTGATCCTTTCCGGCCGGGTGGCCGGTTACCAGCCCGCCATGCTGGATGAGCTGATGGCTGCCGGCGAGGTCCTATGGTCCGGTGCGGGTTCGTTGCCGGGCAATGACGGTTGGGTGAGCCTGCATCTGGCCGAATCGGCCGAGCTGACCCTCAATCCGTCCGTGGACTTCGAGCCGGGCGACGCGCAGCAGCGGCTGCTGGACCATCTGCGGAACAACGGCGGCGGCTACTTCTTCCGCCAGCTGACGGACATTGCGGGTGGCATGGACGCGGTGCTGAGCGATCAGAATGTGGTCTCCGCGCTGTGGGACCTCGCGTGGGCCGGCCGCATCACCGGCGACACCTTCGCCCCGGTGCGCGCGCTGATTGCCGGCGGCCACACCGCGCACCGGCAGGTGGGCCGGGCGCCGCGGGCCCGGGCGCCGCGGATGAGCCGGCTGGGACGCGCCCACGGCACCGGTCTGCTGGGATCCCCCGGGCTGAGCGGCGGCCGCTACGGTTCAGCAGCCGGCACTGCGTCCACTCCCCCGATGGCCGCCGGCCGCTGGTCCGCGCTGCCGGCACCGGAACTGGACGCCACCATCCACGCCCGGGCCACCGCCGAACTCCTGCTCGACCGTTACGGCGTAGTCACCCGCGGCTCGGTTATGGCGGAGAACATCCTCGGCGGCTTCGGCCTGATGTACAAGGTGCTGGCCCGGCTGGAGGAAGCCGGACGGTGCCGGCGCGGCTACTTCATCGAGCACCTCGGCGCGGCCCAGTTTGCCGTGCCGGCCACGGTGGACCGGCTTCGGTCGTTCGCGGAGGACACCCAGCTCACGAAACCTGAGCCCGTGGCACTGGCCCTCGCCGCGACGGACCCCGCCAACCCCTACGGCGCGGCCCTGCCATGGCCCGCCTTGAACGCCGAGGCCGGCACGGGCCACCGGCCGGGCCGGAAGGCCGGCGCCCTGGTGGTCCTGGTCGACGGCGCCCTCATCCTCTACGTGGAACGCGGCGGCAAAACCCTGCTGGCCTTCAACGATGACACCGAGATCCTGGCCGCGGCCGGCGCCGCCCTCGTGGGAGTGGTCACCCGCGGCGCGGTGGACAAACTCATCATGGAGAAAGTCAACGGGCACGGCATCCTGGACACGCCCGTTGCCGCCGCCCTGGCCCACGCCGGCGCGTATTCCACCCCGAAAGGATTGAGGATCCGTGCCTGAGGGCGACTCCGTCTTCCGTGCGGCCGCGGAGCTCCATGCCGCACTGGCCGGCCAGCGGCTGATCTCCTCCGACTTCCGGGTGCCGCGTTTCGCCACGCTCAAGCTCGGCGGCTGGACCGTGCAGGAGGTGGTGCCACGCGGAAAGCACCTGCTCATGCGGCTGCAGGGGCCTGCGGGTCAGGGTCCTGCGGGCCAAGAGCCGACGGATCAGGGTCCTGCGGGTCGGGAGCCTGCAGGCCCGGGGCCGGCGGGCCGGGAGCCTGCAGGCCCGGGGCCGGCGGGCCGGGAGCCTGCAGGCCCGGGGCCGGCGGGCCGGGGTCCAGCGGAACTGGACCGGCTGACCATTCATTCCCACCTCAAGATGGAGGGAACCTGGCAGGTCTATCCGCCGGGCGGGCGCTGGCGAAGGCCCGGCTTCACCGCCCGGTGTGTCCTGCGCACCGCCACGGCGGACGCCGTCGGGTTCTCGCTGGGCATCCTCGACGTGGTCCGCACCTCCGAGGAAGACTCGATCATAGGACACCTTGGTCCGGACCTCCTGGGCCCGGACTGGGATCTGGCCGAGGCGGAGCGGCGGATCCGCGCGGCCCCGGACGTGCCGATCGGGGTCGCGCTGCTGGACCAGCGGAACCTCGCGGGGATCGGCAATATATACCGCTGCGAGGCGTGTTTCCTTTCCGGCGTCCACCCTGCCCTCCCTGTGTCCGCGGTACCCGATCTGGCCGGCCTCGTCACCACTGCCAAGGCGCTGCTGGAAGCCAATCTGGGCCCGGGCCGCCGGACCACCGTGATGAATCCGCGCGGCAGGCTTGTTGGCCGGAAGTCGGGGCTGCCCGGCTACTGGGTCTACCGGCGTGAGCACCAGCCGTGCCTGAAATGCGGGACCCCGGCGCGCCGCGGGGTCCTGGCCAAGGCCACCGGGACGGAAGAGCGGGACATCTACTACTGCCCGAGGTGCCAGCCGTTGCCCGGTCCCGGCTAGCTAGGCTCATGACGCGGAAACGATCCTGCGATGCGCTCTTTGCCTGACGACGCCCGAATTCCGGTGTCGAGCGGAAATCTGCGCGTCGCCGGCGATTTCCAGCGTCGCCGGCGTTCGCGGCGCGTTCGGCGTTCTACGGCACGGGGCGTGCGGCGGCAGGATCGGCCGCCACCACCGGGACCTTCGGCTTAAACTCCGGCACCGTGAACCGCGGCAGCAGGAGCTGGACGAGCGGCCCGATCGCCAGTGCGTAGAGTACGGTGCCGACGCCGATGGACCCGCCAAGCAGCCAGCCGGCACCCAGCACCACCACCTCGATTCCGGTCCGGGAGGCCCGCACCGACCAGCCGGTGCGCCGGGCCAGTCCGGTCATCAGGCCGTCCCGGGGACCCGGTCCCAGGCGGGCGCCGATGTAGCAGGCTGAGGCGATGCCGTTGAGCAGGATGGCCCCGGCAAGCATCCCGATCTGCCCGCCGAGGTGCGATAACGCCGGAATCAGCGCCAGCCCGACGTCGGCAAACACCCCCACCAGCACGGCATTGCAGAGCGTGCCGATGCCGGGCCATTGCCGGAGCGGAATCCAGAGAAGCAGCACAAGGAAGCTGACGATGACCACCACGGTGCCGATACTCAGCCCGGTCTTCACCGCGAGCCCCTGATGGAAGACATCCCAGGGATCCAGGCCCAGCCCGGCGCGGATGAACATCGCGAGGGATACGCCGTACATGGCGAGGCCAAGGAGGAGCTGGAGAAGCCTGCGGGTCATCATGACGCCCATTCTCCCCGAGAACTGGCCTTGCAATCCATAGCCAGTTTGAAATACTGGTTCTATGTCCGGCTCACTGAACCCGAGCTCCCTCGCCCGCCTGCTGGGCGACTGGAACCTCGGCGCCGCCCCCGCCTACCGTGAGCTGGCCGACGTCGTGCGTCTGCTCGTCCTCGACGGCCGTATCCCCCTCGATGTTGCCCTGCCCAGCGAGCGGGCCTTGGCCACGACGCTGGGCAACAGCCGCACCACGGTGACCGCCGCCTATGCACGGCTGCGCGAGCAGGGATTTCTCAGCACCGGCCAGGGCAGCCGGGGCCGGACGTGCCTACCGCACCAGGGATCGCGGGGCAGCCATCAGGGCGGCGCCCTGAACCCGGGCGCCACCCCGAACCTGAGCGGCGCCCCCGGCCTGGCTGTCCCGGCCGGGATCCTCGACCTGGCCTATGCCTCGCTGCCTGCCAGCGGCGAGGTGGTGCACCGGGCTTTCGCCTCGGCCCTCACGGAGCTGCCGGCACTGCTGCCCGGCTTCGGCTACGACGCCCTCGGCGTGGGTGCGCTCCGGGAAGCCATCGCGGCGCGGTATTCGGCGGCCGGAGTGCCCACCAGCGCGCACCAGATCCTGGTGACCTCGGGTGCCCAACACGCGCTGAACATCATCCTGCGCACCCTCGCCGGCCGCTCGGACAAGGTCCTCTTGGAACATCCCAGCTACCCGAATGCCCTCGACGCCATCCGCGCCGCGGGCTGCCGCCCCGTTCCGGTGGCCATGCCCCCGGCCAGCCCGACAGGCCGATCGGGCTGGGATCTGGACGCGCTCGAGGCCGCCCTGCTACAGCAGCGGCCCGCGCTGGCCTACGTGGTGCCGGACTTCCACAACCCGACCGGGCGGCTGATGCCCGATTCCCAGCGGCGCCAGCTGGCCCGTGCCGCCGCCGCGGCCGGCACCGTGCTCGTAGTGGATGAGACGTTGCGGGAATTAAACCTCGACGGCGTCGCATCCATGCCGCTGGCCGCCTTCAGCCCCGCCGTCGTCTCCATCGGTTCACTCAGCAAGTCGCACTGGGCCGGACTGCGGACCGGCTGGATCCGGGCCGGCGAGCCGCTCATCCAGCGCTTCGCCGCGGCCCGGACCACTATGGATCTCGGCGGCCCGGTAGTGGAACAGCTCGCCGCCGCCCACCTGGTCAGAGCGCTCCCGGAACCGCTCCCGGCGCGGCTCGCCTCACTCCGCGGCAACCGGGATGCGCTGCTGGAACTCATCACCGGGAACTTGCCCACCTGGCAGAGCGAACGGCCCGACGGCGGGCTGTCCGTCTGGTGCCGGCTGCCGGCACCGATCAGCACCGCACTGGCCGTGGTGGCCCCTGACTTCGGCATCAGGCTCGCCGCCGGGCCCCGCTTTGGGGTGGGGGGCGCCTTTGAGTACTACCTCCGCGTGCCGTTCACTCTACCGCCGGAGCAGCTCGAGGCTGCGGTGCGGGCATTGCGTGCGGCGCAGGACCGGCTGGAGGCGTCGCCCCAGCTGCGGAGGAACCTCACGGCCGCGCCGGCCGCTGCCATCGCCTGATCCATCCGCGGACTGGGCGCGGGCCGGGTGCGGGCCGGGCGCGGGCCGGGCGCGGGCCGGGCTAATCCAGCCGCTGCCCTGTCTGGCGACGCCCGTACTATCCTGCGCTGCGCAAAATGCCCGGCGACACCCGAATTCGGGTGTCGCCGGGGTTTTTGCGCGTCGCCAGGGCATTTGCGCGTCGCCAGGGCGTTCGGGTGTCACCAGGGCTAGGCATAGACCTTCGCCAGGAAACCGCGCCAGGTCTTTGCCGTGGTTTCGGAGTCCCCGCCGACGCTGAAATCGTGCACCGTCATGCCCACCGGTGCGCCAAAGGCGTTGCGGCCGAAGAAGCGGTACAACGTGTCCGCCGTCCGCAGGCCCAAGAAGTTCCCGTTGGCGAAGTCCACGTCGCCGGTGAGCCGCCCGACGCCGTCGAGCTCCAACTCCACGGTTCCGCCCGGCGCCGCACCCTCCACCCCCATCGCTTTCCTGAGCCGGTCAAAGCCGTCAGCGGCCTGCGAAGCCGCGGGCGCCTGGACGTCGGTGAAGACCACCGGCTTACCGTCGAAATACTTGAGGTACTGGCCCAGGGTGTGCAGGTAGAACTCGGTGTGCTTGGTGGCGCCGTCGTACTGCCCGTCCCAGTTGTCCGCGAAGATGCCGCTGTGGACGTAGTGCAGCTTGGTCCGGCCGCCGCCGAGGGGTGCCAGCACATGCTCCAGCTGGTTGAACCATCCATCCGCGCCGTCCATCCGGGAGACCAGGTGGGTGGGGTACTCCTCGACGGACCGCACGGCCGGCCATTCGTCCGTGGGGAACATCCAGGCCGGAGTGTCCTTGGTGACCGCGTTCCAGACCCGCTCCGGGGTGCCGGGGAGTTCGGCGTCGTAGACGATCTCGAATTTTCGTTTCTCAGGCATTGTCCTGCTCCTTTGCTGTTGGGGTTGTCGTCGATTCTTGCGGGGGTGATGCTTCCACTGATGGCTTGAGTGCCGGGTGAAGCGCGACGACGATGCGGTACCTGCGCCCGCCACCGGCCGGGGCGCCACCTGCTGGCCCGCCACCCGCAGGGGCGCCGCGAGCGCCGTCGTCGTATTTGTTCACGAGCCGGGTGACGGCGGCGCTGAACTCCTCGGCGAAGGCAGCCCGGTCCTTGGCCGTCCGGAAGGTAATCTCGCCGTCGATCGCGAAAGTGGGGAGTTTCTGCCTGGCCGCCGCAGCGCCGGCGATCAACTGGCCGACTTCCTGGACCAGCCGGCCGGCGAGCGCCAACAGCCAGAAGGCGGAAAACCGGTCGGAGAACCGGCGCGGATCCGGGGCCACCGATGCCAGCGCCGCCGGGGAAATCAGGTACGAGGCCGCCGTCGCCCGCATAATGCGCTCCGTGACGTTGCCCTTCCGGCGCTCCTCGACGAGTTCGACCAGACCGTGCCGCTCCAGGGCCTTCAGGTGGTAGTTCACCTTCTGCCGCGAAAGCCCCACCTTGGCCGCGAGCTGCGTGGCCGAGCCTGGTTCGGCCAGCTCCAGCAGGATCCGGGTGCGGATGGGGTCCAGCGAGGCCTCCGCCGCGGCCGGGTCCTCAATCACTTCGATGTCCAACATGGCTCAAGTCTGGCCTCCGACAGTTTTATTTGTCAAGACCTTTTTTGCCGTCGGTTCGCCGTTTCGACGGTTTCCTTCCGGTTCGATGCCCGGAAGCATCTAGCCGGCGGGGAACCGTCGAAATGGCGGGTGCGGGCGAGGTGCGGGCGGGGTGCGGGCGGGGCGAGGGCCGGGGTGGGGGGAGGGCACAGGCGAAGTAGAATGGGTCGGTGATGCGATCCCCCCTTCCCGTGCGCGACGGCGTCAACGCCACCCGTCTCCGCCTCCCGGACGAGGGCCCCTGGGACACCGCGATGGACTACATGATGCACCGCTGGGGCCACATCGACCCGCAGGGCATCGAGGACCGGTTCGACGCCGGGGAGATCGTCGGCGAGGCCGGCACCGCGCTGGACCGCACCACGCCGATGCGGGACAACACCTTCATCTGGTATTACCGCACGCTGCCGCCGGAGACCCGGATTCCCGTGGAACTGAACATCCTGCACCAGGACGATCACCTCCTCGTGGTGGACAAGCCGCACTTCCTGCCCACGACACCCGGCGGCACCTACATCCAGGAGTCGGCCCTGGTCCGGCTCCGGAACCAGCTCGGGCTGCCGGATCTCATCCCGATGCACCGACTGGACCGCATGACGGCCGGCATCCTGCTGCTCTCCACCAACCCCGAGACCCGGGGCAAGTACCAGGTGCTCTTCGAAAAGCGCCAGGTGCGCAAGGAGTACGAGTGCGTCGCCGCGGCCGAGCCCGCCGCCGGGCACCCTGCCGTCGACTTCCCTGTGGTGGTCCGCAACCGGATGACGAAGTCCCGCAGCTACCTGCTTGCCGAGGTGATCGGCGGCGAGCCCAACGCGGAGACCCGCATCGAGCAGCTGCGGACGTTCGACGCCGGCCCGGACGCCGGGCCCAACGCCGCATCCGACAACACTTGCCAGCGACAGGCCAGCCAGCGCCGCACGCTGTACCGGCTGGAGCCGCACTCGGGAAAGACCCACCAGCTTCGTGTGCATATGGCGTCGCTGGGACTGGGAATCGTCAACGACGCCTTCTATCCGGAGCTGCTGGACAAGGCCCCGGACGATTACACCAAGCCGCTGCAGCTCCTGGCCCGCGGCATCAGCTTCGTTGACCCCATCACCGGCACGGCCGCGGAATTCCGCAGCGGGCTGGAGCTCAGCGAGGCACCGTAGCTCCGCTGCTGGGGCCCCTCCCGCGGTTAGGGAAGGCTGCGGCCCGTCAGGACACGGCGAACCCCGGAAGTGCGATACCTTGTGCCCATGGACTTAGGCAACGTGGACGCTTGGGGCGCCGCGATCTATTTCTGGGTGATCCCCATCGTCATGAGCGACGCCATCTTCCCGCCTGTTCCATCCGAAATGGTGGTGATCACCGGCGGCGCCCTGGCGGCGGATGGCCGGGTCAACGCGTTCCTCCTCGTGGTCCTCGCGGCCCTCGCGTCCTGGCTCGGCGACATCCTGGTGTTCCAGCTCTTCAAACGTCGGCTGAGCCATGTGCTGGACCGCTGGCGCTGGGGCCGCACGTTTCATCAGGCCGTGCACAGAGCCATCGGAAAGGCCGGCCGGTCCTCCACCTACGGTGCGATCATCGGCGTCCGGTTCATCCCCGGCGGGAGGCTGGCGACGACGGCAGCCGCCGGCATCGCCAACGTCTCCACCCGCGGCTTCAGCCTCTGCGCCGCCCTCGGCGGGATTCTCTGGGCGGTCTGGTCGGTGGGCCTCGGCTACGTGACGGGAGCGGCCACCGGCCTGCCGTTCTGGGCGAGCTCGCTGATCGGCGTCGGCCTCGGGATCGTGATCGGCGTCGTCATCGGCATTGTCATCACCCGGCGCCGGGGCGACCGCTCCCCCGTGGAGGGCCCGGAGCAGGAACTGGATTTCTGACGCCGGCTCCTCCCCTTGCGGGCTAGACCGGCGCCCAGCGGCCCCGGTTGCGGCGGAGCACAGTCAGGTTTCCGGTCACCGCAACGCGTTCGACGGCGTCGCGCATCATCGCCGCCGACTCCCGCGCCTGGTTGTTCTCGCCGCTGTACGAGGTGGCTTCCACCAGGAATCGCAGACTCAATTGCGGCACGCCGCCGGCCAGCTCCAGCTGGTTCGCCTCGACATGGTGCCGCGTCTCCAGTGCCTCCACGGCTGCCGCCATCACGGCCTCCGGCGGGTTGCCCGGCTTGAGCCCGGTGATCTTGAGTCTGCTCTGGAACGACGGCATGGAACAACCCTATCCGCCCCGCCGACGCCTCTTCACCTGAGGTGAGGGCGTGCCACGAAAAGCACGGCGGAACGTGCGGGAGCGTCAAAATCGGGTGACGGTTACCCCGTGTTGCGCAGGCCCGCGGCGACTCCGTTGACGGTGATCAGCATGGCGCGCTGGAGGCGCTCGTCGATCCCGGCCCCGGATGTGCAGCCCGCCGCCTCGGCCCGCACGCGGCGCAGCAGCTCCACCTGCAGGTAGCTGATCGGATCCAGGTACTGGTCCCGGATCTCCAGTGAGCGTTTAAGCGTGGGCTGGGCGTCCAGGAGCAGGTCCTCGCCGGTGAGCTTCTGGAGCTCGGCCACGGTCAGCTCGTATTCGGCCCTGATGGCGCGGAACAGGTGGTGCAGCTCCGCCGGGACCAGGGTGGAGACGTAGTAGCCTGCGATGTCCATGTCCGTCTTTGCCAGCGTCATTTCCACGTTGGAGAGCACGGAGCGGAAGAACGGCCAGCGCTCCATCATCTCCACCAGCTGGGCCGAGTTTCCGGCGTCGCGGGCTGCCCGCAGCCCGGAGCCGACGCCGAACCAGCCCGGCACGATCTGCCGCGACTGGGTCCAGCCGAACACCCACGGGATGGCACGCAGGCCCTCGAGCCCAGCACCGGAATCGGGCCGCTTGGACGGCCGCGAGCCGATGTTCAGCGAACCCAGCTGCTCCACCGGGGTCGACGCCATGAAGTAGGCGGGCAGGTCCGGATCATCGATCAGCGTCCGGTACCGGGCAAACGCGGCGTCGGAGATGGTCTCCATGACGTGGGCGTAGCGCTCGCGCTGGTCCTCCGAGGTGCGCGGAGTTCGGTGCAGCGCGGATCCCTGCATGACCGCCGCGAGGGAGAGTTCCAGGTTCTCACGGGCCAGCTCGGGCAGGGAGTACTTGTCCGAAATGACTTCGCCCTGCTCGGTGAACTTGATTTCGCCCTCCAAGACACCGTTGGGCTGGGCCATGATCGCGTCATAGGTCGGCCCGCCGCCGCGGCCCACGGAGCCGCCGCGGCCGTGGAAGAGACGCACCCGGACGCCGTGCTTCGCCGCGACATCGCGCAGTTTGCGCTGGGTCTTGTGGATCTCCCACTGACTGGTCATCACGCCGGATTCCTTGTTGGAGTCCGAGTAGCCGAGCATGACTTCCTGCACGTCCCCGCGGAGCCGGACCAGCTCGCGGTAGGAGGAGTCGGCGAGCAGCCGGTCCACGATCTCGGCCGAGGCCCGCAGTTCCTCCACGGTCTCCAGCAGCGGGGCGAAGCCGATCCTGGCGTACGGGGCCTCGCCGAAGAGACTCACGAGCCCGGCCTCGCGGGCCAGCACGGCCGCGGCCAGGACGTCGTCCGCGCCGCGGGTCATCGAGATGATGTACGTTTCGATGACGTCGGGGCCGTAGGTCCGTAAGGCCCGCCGGATCTCACGGAAGACGTCGTACGTGCCGTCCGCGACGCCGTCGAGCTTGATCGGGTGGCCGGAGAGCGGGCGGCGGGAGGCCAGCTCCGAGCCCAGCACCTCGAGCCGCTCGGGCCGGCTCAGTTCCGCGTACCGGACGCCCGGACCGCCGAGCCGGTCCATCAGCTGCCCGACGGCGTCATGGTGGTAGTCGGCGTGCTCGCGGATGTCCAGGGTGGCCAGGTGCAGGCCGAAGGAGGCGATGGCGCGGCGGACCCGGGCCAGGGCGCCGTCGGCCGCAAGTGCGCCATGGTGGTTCCGCAGCGAGTGCTCCAGAAGTCCCAGCTCGGCCAGGAGCTCCGCGGTGGCTGTGTAGTCGCGGCCCGGCTCATGCGCCGAGCCGGCCGCCACGCGCCGCGCGGTGTTGAGCAGTTTGGCCTTGATACAGGTGAGTTTGAGTCGGTACGGCTCCTGGGCGTTGAGCTCCAGAACCCTGGGGTCCAGCCCCGGGAGGTTCTTGAGGTCGACGTCGATCGAGTCCAGCAGTTGCCGGTCCGCCCCGGCGAGCGCCGTCGAGTTGGAGAGGATGGAGATGAGCCCGTCGATCAGGCCGATGCTGATCCGGACGGCGTGCTGGTTCTGGAGCTGCAGGACCTCGCGGGTGACGGCAGCGGTGACGTTGGGGTTACCGTCCCTGTCACCGCCGATCCAGGACCCGAAGCGGATCGGTGCCTTCTCCGCCGGCAGCGTGACACCGTGCTCGCCGAGGAGGTCGGAAAGGTCGGAGAGCATTTCCGGCATGGCATCGGTGAGGATACCGGTGAGGTAGTAGATCGCGTTCCGTGCCTCGTCCACCGGTGTGGGGCGGACCTGTCGGAGCTCGTCCGTCTGCCACATCTGGTCGATTACCTCAGCGAGCTGGCGGTCCTGCCGGCGGCGCGCGGAGGTGCCGTCCTTCGTGGACTCGGCGAGGATGTCGGAGAGCCGGCGGACCTTGTCCAGCACGGAGCGGCGGGAGGCCTCGGTGGGGTGCGCGGTAAAGATCGGCCGGACGTCGAGCTCGTTGACGACTTCCTGCAGCACGGCGGTTCCGGCCTGGGCCGCGATGTCGGCGACGGCCCTGGCGAGCCAGCCGTCCTTTTCCCGGCGGTTGCGCAGCCCGCGGACGCGGTGGACCTGCTCGGCGGCGTTGGCCAGGTGGAAGTAGAAGGCGAAGGCACGGACCAGGTCGGTGGCCTGCTCAAGGGGCAGGGAGCCGAGCAGCTCGCGGACCTGCGCGACGACGTCGTACGAACTCCACGGCCCGGTCGCATCGGCACCGCCCCGGGCGGCCTCCTTGGATTCCTTGGTCAGCAGGCGCACCTGTTCCACCCGGTCCAGGAGCTCGGGGCCATGCTGGCGGACAAGGGATTCGCCGAGGAGGGTGGACACCCGGCGGACGTCGGCCCGCAGCTCGGAGGCCAGATCGGTGCCGGGATTCATTGCAGTGTCAGCCATGGAAACTATCTCTCGAGGGGTCGACTTGGCTCGTACACTGCGTTGGATACTGTGAGCCGGGTTACGTGGTCCTAAGGGATGCTACCCGCAGCCCGGGCAGCAGGGGAATCCGTCTCAGATAGTGTCAGGCTCTTTGACCGGGATCTCGCGGGGTGCTGAGGCCGGCGCCCCGCGGCCGGACTTTTGCCCCGGTCCCGCGGGCGGCAGGACAATCCGGCCGGGGGAGCTGAAAGCGTCTCGCGATTTCGTAACACCTTGGCCCATCCCAGCCGGACCGGCCCAGGCTCCGGGGGCGCCGGTCCCCCCGCCTCCGCGGTCGTCGTCCTTGCCGCAACGTTTGCAGCGCTTATATAAGGCGCCGTCGTCGGCGTGTTCGATGTGCCAATCGTGCTGAATGTTCAGCTTGCACAGCAGGGCCTTGAGCATGATCTTCTCCGATCGATTCGAAAGCCGGCGGAGGTCGGTAATCTAATCATCGCCTTCGTGCCGCCGCCGCAGAAGACATAGGGCTGGCTTCTTTCTTCCTGCTCTAAGAATCAAAGGGGTCAGGCGCAAAGTGGAAGGACAGAGCGCCATCCGCCAACGCAAAGTCTCCCGTGGCACCGTCCCGTGGCCTTCGACAGCGAAACCTCCAAAGGCCGGGCGACGTCGGGCAGTCCTTCAACACTTTCTAACAGTGGCGCAGCATTGTCACGCACTAGCCCCAAAGCCGCAGCCAGGCACAGCGCTATCAAGCGAGCCCGCCAGCTGAACGGCGCCCGAACCCCCGCTGAATTGCCAGGGAATATCCGGTGCCCCGCCCTGCCGGCTCTTCCGTTGAGCATGTTGTTGACATATCTTGATTTGTCATTGACAAATACTGTCAATGACACTCGTGCCGTCACCCTCGGCGATCAGCCTGCCTCAAGGAGCCCCAATGAACGCTGCCCCGCCTCCCCCGGTCCCGCCCGTCCGGCTGCGAAGAGCGCGAGCCGGAACGGCCGCACGCAACCCGCTGCTCGCCGTCGCGCTGGTCCTCAGCCTGCTCTTCGCTTCTCTGGTGGCGCAGTCCGCGTCGGCGCCGGGATCACAGGCCGCCACACCGCTCACCGTTGCCCAGGCCATCGCAACCCAGAACGGCTCGACGGCGGCGGTGGCCGGCTTCGTTGTGGGCCAGCCGACGGCGGCGGGCACCGTGATCCGCAGTGGCTTCTCTGGTGACACGGCCATTGCGATTGCAGACTCGGCCACCGAGACCAACACGGCAAAAATCCTCTACCTCCAGGTCACCACGGCCTACCGCACCAACTTCGGCCTCCGGAGCAATCCTGCACTCCTGGACAGGAGGATCGAGGTCACCGGCCAGCTGACGGCCTATTTCTCACACCCCGGGCTAAAAAGTCCCGGCAGCATGGCCCTGTCCGGGCCGCCGTCGCCAACGCCCACAGCCACAGCCACCACGACAGCAACGCCCACGCCAACGCCCGCCCCGACCCCGGGCGATTACTACGGCCCGGCCGCAGGGAAGACCGGGACAGCGCTGGAGGCCAGCCTGCACCAGATCATCTCCGGTCAGCGGCGCCTCAGCTACGACCAGGTCTGGGACGCCCTCAAGGACACAGACCAGGACCCGGCCAACAGCAGCAACGTGGTCCTGCTGTACACCGGCCGCTCACAGTCGAAGACCACCAACGGCGGCGGCGTGGATGACTGGAACCGGGAACATGTCTGGGCGAAGTCGCACGGCGACTTCGGCACCGCCACGGGCCCCGGGACGGACGTCCACCACCTGCGTCCCACCGATGTCACCGTCAACTCCGCGCGCGGCAACAAGGACTTTGACCTCGGCGGCACCCAGTCCGCGGAGGCACCGGGCAACTACACCGACGCCGATTCGTGGGAGCCCCGCAACGCCGTCAAGGGCGATGTGGCCAGGATGATCATGTACATGGCCGTCCGCTACGAGGGAGGCGACGGCTTCGCCGATCTGGAAATGAACGACCTCGTCAACAACGGCTCAGCGCCGTACATGGGAAAGCTGAGTGTGTTGTTGGAATGGAACCGGACGGACCCGCCGGACTCCTTTGAACAGCGTCGGAACCAGCGCATTTATGAGGTGTGGCAAGGCAACCGGAACCCGTTCGTGGACCACCCGGAGTACGCCGACGCCATCTGGAACTGACCGCGTTCCCCGCCCCGGCAACGTAGCGGTCTGTCGGGGCGGGGCCTAGTACTACAGTCGCGTTTATTTTGGCTGTATCGGCGTTTTAATCGGACTTTTGCCCCGAATCCTGTTAATCATGACGGGTGAACGATGATATT